>JAJFIM010000361.1 GCA_021774995.1 Alphaproteobacteria bacterium
CCTGTTGCGAAAGGGTACCGCAAAACAGTGCCCGAAGGTGGTCGCAAATCCATCCGCCATTTCGTAGACAATCTACGCGCCCCTGTGATCTTCGCCAATGACCTGTTGCAATTCGCTCCCAAACGGGCGGGCGTTACACTCTCCCGCTTTGCGATCAATTCAACTATTGGTTTGGCGGGTTTCTTTGATCCGGCCGCTAAAATCGGGCTGGAAAAGCATGATGAAGATTTCGGCCAAACCCTCGCCTTTTATGGCTTCCCTGAGGGCCCCTTCATCTATTTGCCGGTCTTGGGGCCTCTCCCGCCGCGTGAAATGGTTGGATTTGTCGTCGACGTGGTGACAAATCCTCTTATCTGGGTGGGCGATCCGGCGGCGGGCTATGTCAATAAAGGACGGGTTGTGGCCGATGGTCTGGGCGAGAGGGAAAGAGCTATCGAGGTTTTGGAGAGCTTGGAGGAATCCTCTCTTGATTTTTACGCCAGCTTGCGAAATCTTTATCGACAGAATCGGGAAAGCGAGATTCGCAATGGCGAGCCTCAATTTGATGATCTTCCTGATTTTGAAGATGATTTTGACGATGAAGACTTCTGAGCCGTCATCCCGAATTCAACTTAATGTGTTCGTATTTTCGACATTTTTTCGTTTTACCTTCTTTAAATACAATCAGTTGTATTTAACTAGTCCAAGACAACGCAATTTGAGGTCACTGAAAGAAACCCGATATGACGCCTCCTATTCAAACTCTAAAGGTTGCGCGCACAAGACGGCTCACCGCCATACTTGCGGCCATTACCTTTTTAGTGGGCGCCGTTGGCGTTGCACGGGCTGCGGGTGAGCGCGATCTTGGCGCCGAAGCTTTTATACGCAGCCTTGGAGATCAGGCCATTGTTATTTTGGATGATGAATCCAGCACCTCTGATGAAAAAACAGAAGCGTTTAGTCACCTAGTGGTGGACAACACAGACATCAGGGCCATAGGCAAATTCACCTTAGGGCAATACCGGCGCACATTGACGCCGGACGAATTGGAAGAATTCCTGGATCTGTTTCATCATTTCACGGAAAATTTTTATGAAGCGCGCCTCGGCGACTATTCCGGCGAGCGACTCAACGTAAAGGGTTCCCTGGTGCGCTCCGCTAAAGACGTAATCGTGATTAGCGAGCTGAATTTTTCTTTTGCCGAAGAGCCGCTCTCCGTGAATTGGCGCCTGCGCAAGAAAAATGGTCAATACGCCATTCGTGATTTGCAAGTCGTCGGCATTTGGCTCGCGCTCGAACAGCGTTCCCAATTCACTTCCGTGATCGCGAATAACGGCGGTCATATCGATGCGCTTCTGGACAGTCTGCGCGAGATGGTGGGGAATGGCGAGGGGTTTAATTACGAACCCACTAAAGCCAGCAATAGCTAAAATCAGCCATCATCAGGCGTCCCTCTATCGGCTGAATTTTTTGAACTTGATGCGATGCGGAATGAGCGCTTGCTCCCCTAAACGCCTTCTGCGATCAGCTTCATACTCTTCGTAGTTTCCTTCAAACCACTCAACATGACTGTCCCCCTCAAAGGCCAGAATATGCGTGGCGATGCGATCGAGAAACCAGCGGTCATGAGAAATGATCACCGCGCATCCGGCAAAATCAGCAAGTCCATCCTCCAACGCCCGCAATGTTTCGACATCCAAATCATTGGTGGGTTCGTCAAGGAGAAGAAGATTGGCGCCGGATTTCAGGACCTTGGCGAGATGGACCCGGTTGCGCTCCCCGCCTGACAGCAGGCTCACCTTTTTTTGCTGATCCCCTCCCTTGAAATTGAACTGCCCAACATAAGCGCGGCTGGGAACCATCCGCTTGCCCAATTCAATCACATCCACGCCGCCTGATATTTCCTCCCAAACGGTCCTGGCGCCGTCAAGTGCGTCACGGGATTGATCAACATACCCCATAACGACCGTGTCACCGATGCGCAACTCTCCTGAATCCGGTTTTTCCATATCTGTCAGCATACGGAATAGAGTCGTTTTTCCCGCGCCGTTCGGTCCGATAACGCCAACAATCCCACCGGGCGGCAACCGAAAAGACAGGTCCTCTATAAGAAGGTCATCCCCAAACCCCTTATTCAAATGCGCCGCTTCTATTGCAATTGAGCCAAGGCGCGGTCCGGCCGGAATAACTATTTGCGCCGTTCCGGTATTTTCTTTGCCGGCCTCGGCCAACAAAGCGTCATAGGACTGAATCCGCGCTTTGCTTTTCGCCTGGCGCGCTTTGGGCGAGGCGCGCACCCAGTCCAGTTCGCGGCTTAAGGTGCGCCTGCGGGATTCTTCCTGCCGCCCTTCTGATTCCAGGCGCTTTTGTTTTTGCTCCAACCAGGACGAATAATTTCCCTTCCAGGGAATACCCTCGCCGCGATCCAATTCTAAAATCCACCCCGTCACATTATCGAGAAAATAGCGATCATGGGTGACAATGATCACCGCCCCCGCATAGGCTTTCAAATAATGCTCCAACCAGGCGACGGATTCCGCATCGAGATGGTTTGTCGGCTCGTCCAGCACCAGTAAATCCGGGGCCTGAAGCACAAGACGGCACAGCGCCACGCGGCGCTTCTCGCCCCCTGAAAGCTTGGCGACATCCGCATCGCCCGGCGGGCAGCGCAAGGCGTCCATGGCCATCTCTATTTTCGACTCCAGATCCCACGCGTCAGCGGCGTCAATTTTTTCCTGAATTTCCGCCTGCTCCGCAATCAGCGCATTCATCTCGTCATCGGTTAATTCTTCTCCGAAGCGCAACGACACCTCGTTAAACCTGTCCAGGAGCGCTTTGGTTTCGCCCGCGCCTTCCAAAACATTTCCCAAAACATCCTTGTCAGGATCAAGCTGTGGTTCCTGCGTTAAAAAGCCGACACTCGCCCCTTTAGCCAGACGCGCCTCTCCGGTAAACTCCGCATCAAGTCCGGCCAGAATACGCAGCAACGTGGATTTACCGGCGCCATTCACGCCCACAATGCCGATCTTAGCGTCGGGGAAAAAGCTCAAATAAATGTC
>JAJFIM010000362.1 GCA_021774995.1 Alphaproteobacteria bacterium
AGGGCTCCAACCCATAAAGACGGTCAACTTCATGCGAATAATAAGGTATGTTCAGCCCCGACCCCAAGCCAATCTCCAAGACGGTCTCAGTGGCGAGCGGCGCGATCCTGGCCCGGTGCTCCGCCATCACTTCATTGCGCATGCCCCGATCGATAAGAACAGGGAGGATTCGATTGTCATACCAGCCCACTTCCGTCTCTTCCCTTTTTTGGTCTTCACCCATCAAATATGAAACATGATGCCCAGAGGCGCGGGCGCCCCGCAAGATGCGGCGCGCCGTCCATTCCGGTCTCTGGCACGCGGGCCCTTTCAGGGCTGAACGCACCGCCCTATAACCAGCTATAGTCGTGAGCGAAACACCACACGCAACCACACTCAAAAGGGGCCGCCTCGTGTCAATCATCAAAGCCTATGTGGAAATTCCCGATGGCCAGATCCATTACCGATATGCGCATGGCAATGGAGAGCCCATCGTTTTTTTTCACCGCACGCCGTCCTCCTCCCTTTCGTTTGAACCCATGATGCGTCTTCTGGCGAACGGCAGGCCGCTCTACGCCTTTGACACGCCGGGATTTGGCCATTCCTTTACCCCGCCCGGCATGCCCTCCATAGCCGATTATGGAAAGTGGATGAAAGACGCGCTGGACGCCTTGGAAATCAACAAATGCAGTATTTTTGGCAACCACACCGGGGTGAATATTGCTGTTGAGCTCGCGCGCGCCCACCCTCATCTCGTCTCTGCATTAATCCTCAACGGCATTGCCTATTACCAAGCCGAAGAGCGCCGGGCCTTCCGCGACAGAATTCGCAAGCCCATGGAGCCCGATGCGGAGGGGACTTACGTTCAGGAAACCTGGAAGATGGTGACCGGTCTTCTTGGAAAGAACGATCCGCATTTGCTGCATGAAGAATTTCTAGGCGCCATGCACGCCATTGCCGGCCGTCATCAGGCTTTTTCCGCTGTGGTGGAGCAAGATCTGCCCGCTGGCCTTCGTCATGCGCCGTGCCCCATTCTAGCCTTGACCGCGCATGACGATATTTTCCGCGACAAATTTGATGTCTTGCTCAGCGATAATCCAACGATCAGCGGCAAAGTTCTTGGCTCTGGCGGGATCTGCTCGCCTGAACGCGATGCTGAAGCAAATGCGCGCGCTTTGCTTACTTTTCTATCTGACTCAGATTAGAACGGAAAATAAAACCCCCGGGCGCCTTGCGAAGCTGTGCGTTTAGACACAGAATAAATGCCATCAGGCAATCTCAAATGCGAGGGGGGGGTAAAGAATAATGGCTCAAGGACGGGTGGCGATTGTCACCGGCGGCACGCGCGGCATTGGCCAGGCGATCAGCATCATGCTGAGGGACGCAGGTTATAATGTCGCGGCCACTTATCACGGCAATGAAGAAGCGGCGCGCGCTTTTGGCAAAGACACCGGCATTCCATGCTATAAATTCGATGTCAGTGATTTTTCCCAATGCGAAAGCGCCGTTGCGACCATTATAGAAGATTTGGGGCCGGTGGATATTCTGGTCAACAATGCCGGAATCACGCGCGATTCAACTCTGCACAAAATGAACCCTTACGATTGGAAGGCCGTTATCGAGACCGATTTGGGGTCATGCTTTAATATGTGCCGCGTTGTCATCGAATCCATGCGGGAGCGCGAATTTGGCCGGATCGTCAATATCGGCTCGATTAATGGCCAAGCCGGACAATATGGCCAGGTGAATTACGCAGCGGCGAAATCGGGCATTCACGGCTTTACCAAAGCTCTCGCCCAAGAGGGCGCAAGCAAAGGCGTCACCGTTAACGCCATCGCGCCGGGCTATGTGGACACAGATATGGTGCGCTCGGTGCCCGAGCCGGTTCTGCAAAAAATCATTTCCCGAATCCCCGTGGGACGCTTGGGAAAAGCAGAGGACATCGCGCGCGGCGTTTTATTCATGGTGGCCGACGAAGCCGGCTTCCTCACCGGCTCCACCCTGTCCATTAATGGCGGGCAACACATGTATTAAGGAGTTTTTTCATGCATGTTGCGGGAAAAACAATCGCCGTCACCGGCGGCGGCGACGGGATCGGCCGGGCTCTGTGCGAGGGTTTTCACAAACACGGCGCACAGGCCATCGCCGTCATCGATATTGACCTTGCCAAGGCGCAAGAGACCGCCGCGCGGGTCGGCGGTCTGGCGCTCAAAGCGGATGTTGCCCGTGAAGAGGATGTCCGCCGCGTCATCGATGAGAGCCGAGAACAGCTCGGCGCCATCGATCTTTTTTGCTCCAATGCGGGCATATTGCGCCCCGACCCATCGCGCGATAGCTGTGTCTCCAGCCCTAATGAAGACTGGCAATTGAACTGGGACGTCAATGTGATGTCGCATGTCTATGCGGCGCGCGCCCTCTTGCCTCACATGATCGAAAAGGGGGAGGGCTATTTTTTGATCACGGTTTCAGCCGCCGGATTGCTCAACCAGATTGGCGCCGCGGCCTATTCGGTGACCAAACACGCCGCGCTTGGGTTTGCCGAAAGCCTCGCCATCACGCATGGGCGCCAGGGCGTCAAAGTATCCGCCTTGTGTCCGCAAGTGGTGGACACGCCCATGGCCCAGAGCATAGGAGACGGCGCCGCCGCAATCGGGCGCGTGCTCACCGCTGAAGCGGTGGCTGATGAAGTGATCCGGGGATTGGAGACCGAAAAATTCCTCATCCTTCCGCATGAAGAGACCCGCACCTATATGGAGCGCAAAACGGCGGATACCGACCGCTGGGTAGCCGGCATGCAGCGCATGCGCGCTGACATTCTGAACGGCGTTTGAACAGATCCATGAGGCGCATGCCAGCGCGCTCTTTTCTTATTTAACCTCAGAAAGCAACAGATATGGATTTTGATTTTTCTCCCAAGGCGCAAGGCCTGATGGCCCGGGTGAGCGAATTTATGAATGAACACGTCTATCCAGCCGAGCAAAGCTATTTTGGCTTTATCGAGGAGGCCGAAAACCGCTGGACTGTCCCCCCGGTAATGGAGGCGTTAAAAGCCAAAGCCAAAGCCGCCGGGCTGTGGAATTTATTCCTTCCCGATACCGATCTTGGCTACGGCCTGACCAATCTTGAATACGCCCCTCTGGCTGAGATTATGGGGCGCTCGCTCATCGGGGCTGAGGCGTTCAATTGCTCCGCGCCCGATACGGGCAATATGGAAGTGCTCGTGCGCTATGGCTCAGATGAACAAAAAGAGACATGGCTGAAGCCTTTGCTGGCGGGCGAGATCCGGTCCGCTTACGCCATGACGGAACCGGCCGTCGCATCCTCGGACGCCACCAATATAGAATGCGAAATCATCATGGATGGCAATGAATATGTCATCAATGGCCGCAAATGGTGGACGTCGGGCGCTATGGACCCCCGCTGCAAAATTCTGATCGTGATGGGTAAAACCGACCCGCAAGGCGCGGATCGCCACAAACAGCAATCCATGATCCTCGTGCCGCTGGACGAGCCGGGCGTGAAGATCATCCGTCCTTTGCGCGTTTTTGGCGATGACGACGCCCCCCACGGCCACGCCGAGATTGAATTCGCAAATGTGCGCGTCCCCGCAAGTAATATTTTGCTTGGCGAAGGCCGCGGTTTTGAAATTGCGCAAGGGCGCTTGGGGCCGGGCCGCATTCACCATTGCATGCGGCTGATCGGGTGCGCCGAGCGCGCGCTGGAAGAGATGTGCCGGCGCGCGCAATCCCGCACGGCTTTTCGCAAACAAATCGCTGATTTGGGCGGCGTGAAAGAAACCATCGCCCGCTCGAAATGCGACATCGAACAGGCGCGCCTTCTCACTCTGGCGGCCGCCGACAAAATGGATAAGGTCGGCAATAAGGATGCCCGTGAGCACATTGCCATGATCAAGATTGTGGCGCCGGCCATGGCGCAAAACGTCATCGACCGGGCCATCCAGATCCATGGCGGCGGCGGCGTTTCGCAGGAGTTTAACCTGGCGCGGGCCTGGGCCTACGCCCGCACGATCCGTCTGGCCGACGGCCCCGATGAAGTGCACATGGCGTCGCTGGCCAAACAGGTCTTGCGTAAAAACCCGCCCGCCGGGCAACCTCTCTCATGACCGCGTCGGCGCACAGCTTTGACGCTGGCGGGTTGTCGACTTATCTGGAGGGGAAAATTGACGGCTTTGAACCGGTGCTCAACGTCGTCAAATTCCCGGGCGGTCAGTCCAATCCAACTTTTCTGTTGGAAACGGCGTCGGAAAAATACGTTTTGCGCCGAAAACCCCCGGGCGCGCTGTTAAAATCCGCGCATGCGGTTGACCGGGAATACCGGGTGCAAAAGGCGCTTATGCACGGCGCCGTTCCCGTAGCGAAGACATATCATCTGTGTCTGGACGATTCCATCATTGGAAGCTGGTTCTATATTATGGAATATAAAGAGGGTCGGCTCTTTTGGGACGCCGCCCTGCCCGAGCTGAAAGCCGGCGAGCGCACGAGAATTTATGATGAAATGAATCGCGTGCTGTCGCTCATTCACGCCGTTGATTTGGACGTGGCGGGTTTGACGGATTACGGCAGACCCGGAAATTATTTTGAACGGCAGATCGGACGGTGGACCAAACAATACCGCGCCTCCGAAATCGATCAAATCCCGGCCATGGAGACCCTCATCTCCTGGTTATCCGAGCATGCGCCGCCAGACGATGGCGCCGTCTCCCTGATCCATGGCGATTACCGGCTCGATAATTTGATGTTTCATGGCCGTAGCCCGGAGATCATCGCCGTGTTCGATTGGGAGCTCTCCACACTGGGCCACCCCCTCGCAGACCTGAGCTATCAATGCATGCAATGGCGCATCGGCCGGGACTGGCCGATCAAGGGCCTTGCGGGGCTTGACCTTGAGCAGATCGGAATCCCATCCGAATCTTCATATATTGAGGCTTATTGCGCGCGCAGAGGCTTGAGCGATGTTGGCGATTGGCCGTTCTATATGGCTTTCAGCTTTTTCCGCCTGGCGGCCATCTGTCAGGGCGTTGCCAAGCGCGCGGCCCTGGGAAACGCTTCCAACGAGCAGGCCCATAAAGTCGGGAGCATGACGGCGCCCCTGGCTAATCTGGGTATTGAGGCGATTGGATAGGCGGCGTTTATCTTCTCAAAAGAAGGCAAAGTCGTCAGTATGAAGATCGGTGGGCGCCACGCCCAGAAGCGTTATCGCGTCGCCATTGCCAAAGTCGATCACCGTGTCAGGTCCGACCTGGGTCGCCACCAGTAGAACTTCGGCGAGAGAGTCAAACGCCGCGCCCAATCCCAACTCTATGACATCCTCGCTTGCCGCCCCGGCGACAAAATCCTGGATCGTATCGGCGCCATCGCCAAGGCCATAAATGAATGTGTCGTCGCCGCCGCCGCCAATCAGCGTGTTGCCCGCGCCGTCCCCTTCCAGCGTGTCGTTAAAATCAGTGCCTCTGAGGCCCTCAATGGACACAAAAGTATCGCCTAGGGCGTCGCCGGTGTTGGAACCGGGCGTGGCAAGGGAGGCTTTGACGCCCGCCGAACCCAACAACTTGTAGCTGGCGAAATCAAAACCCGCGCCGCCATTGAGATTATCCGCTCCCGCACCGCCATTTAGCGTGTCATTGCCCGAACCGCCGATCAGCGTATCATCGCCCAAAAAGCCGAACAGCCAGTCAGCGCCGGAGCCCGCCCCGCCGTCAATAATATTGGCGCCGTCATTGCCGCCCAGAAGATCGTCAAAGGACGAGCCCAGCATATTCTCAACGGAGCTAAAACTGTCGCCAGCCGCATCGCCATTGTTCAGAAAGCCAAAATTCTGGAGCGCCCACAGTCCCACGCCTGACGAGGCATAACTCGCCGTGTCACTTCCCGCGCCGCCATTGAGCGTGTCGCTTCCCGCGCCGCCGCTCAGCGTGTCATCGCCGCTGACGCCCCACAGCGCATCATTGCCGCTCAATCCGCTCAGCATATCAACGCCCTGATTCCCAACCAGTATATTCGACCCGCCATCGCCTTCCAGCGTATCATTAAAACTGGAGCCCCTGAGCCCTTCGATAGAGGTGTGCGTGTCGCCTCCCGCATCGCCGGTGTTGGAACCGGGGTTGGTCAGAGACGCTTTCACTCCGGCCGCGCTCGACGCGTAGCTGGCGTAATCAAACCCCGAGCCGCCATCAAGGCTGTCAGCTCCAGTGCCGCCAATCAGCAAATCATGACCTTCAGAACCAGATAAGGTATTGCCGAAGCCATCGCCTTCCAACGTGTCATTAAAGTCGGTGCCGATCAGCCCTTCGATAGTACTGTAAAGGTCACCCGCCGCATCACCGGTATTGGCGCCGGGATTGATCAGAGAAGCGGTCACACCGGCGGCGCTCCATCTATAGCTGGCGTAATCAAAGTGACCGCCGCCCTGGAGACTGTCCGCACCCGCACCGCCGTTCAGCGTATCGTTGCCCACGCCGCCCACAAGCGTGTCATCACCCGAGAAACCAAACAGCCGGTCGGCGCCATTCATCCCCCGAATTTCATTGGCCAAGTCATTGCCGCCCAGGATATCGTCAAAGAACGAGCCGATCATGTTCTCGATGCTGGTAAATGTATCGCCCAAAGCATCGCCGGTGTTTAGAAAGCCAAATTTCTGAGTGGCGAAAACACCGGCGGAGGAGGACAGATAACTCGCCGTGTCCGTACCGCCGCCGCCATTAAGAAAGTCCGCGCCAGCGCCGCCGGTCAGAGTGTCATTGGACCCCAATTCTCCCCCAACAGACACTTGCAACTCATATGTCCCGCCGCCGGGAATCACCGAGAGACTGGGGAAAGCACCGACCGCAATAAAATACGTACCCGCCGCCGGGGCGACAAATGTCAAAAAGGAATCTTGAAAACTGGTTGATCCTCCCGCGCCGTCCGATGGGTTCGAATCATCATTAAACGCAAGCTGCGCGCCGGATGAATCAAATATGCTGAGATAAGAATCAAAAGACCCGCCAGAACCACTGCCAAAATCGAGATCAAGCGTTACTGAAGAACCGGTATTGTTCAGGGTCACGGCGTAATAATCAACCGAGCCATCCCCATTCCCAACTATAGAGACATGCGGCGTCGTGGTTGTATTGGCGATATCGCCATCGGAGGCGAGACTAAATTGATCGCTTATATCAAGCGCCGTCGCAATACTGTTATTTCCAGCGCCGGAAATTTTGGAAACCTGGCCATCGCCGAAACTTATGCCGCTGCCGTTATTTGTCGCTGCATCGCCAAACAACGCGTCGGCGCCGGCGCCGCCGATAAGTTGATCCCCGCCGCCGCCGCCAAATATGGTTTCATTCCCCGCTGTGCCCGTGATCGTGTTGGCCTGGTCATTGCCGTGGATGGTGAGGTCCGCCGCGCCCCGGAGCAACGTTAAATTCGCTTGCGAAAAGGGAAGAAAATAAATACTGGGAGCAAAATCCTGCACGCCGTAAACGCTTTGTATGCCGCTGATGTCATCCGATTGGAGTCCCGCCAGCCCCAGATTAATATTGGGGTTCATGATAGCCAGATTAGTCTCTTCATGATTGAGGCCCACTGAATGGCCAATTTCATGCAGCGCCACCAGAAAAAAACTGTTTGCATTCCAAAACGTCGTCTCGCCGCTGTCAAAAACAATATCGCCTGAGGCGGCGCTTTGGTTGGATGTTCCGCCCAGATCAGGCGTGAAGGCCGCAGCCAGAGTGCCAAAAGGGCCATCTAGAAATCCGCCGGTGATCCGTATATCGGCAAAATCCCCTTGGCCCATATTGCCGCCGCCATCGGCAATCTGAATAAACTCTATGTTCGCGACAGCAGACCAGGCGTCAAATGCCGCATTGAGAGCGCTTAGAAAATCGAAACCGAGAAAGCTCGACAGACCCGTGGAACCGCCGGAAAACCATGTAGCATCGGGTGATTGATTGGTCAGTCCCGATCCCGCCAGACTCCACGTCACCACGCCGCCAAGAGTGCCCGAAACGCCCGTATCGCCCCACTTGCCGCCGGAGGCGACAAATTTTTGTAAAACTGGCCCCGCTGATTCGCCTCCCGCACTCATGGGCGCATGCTCTCCCTGGAACTCATATATATCTTAATATGATACAATAAAATACTGCGCACAATCACCTACCAATAACCGAACCCTTATTTTATAAGGGATAGGGTTAAATGAACAATGGGAATTACGCTCGATTTTTTAGGCAAATATACGGCCAAATCAAAAAGACAATTAATCATATCCCATAAGCTCCGCCACGCCTTGGGTCTCTTGCCCGATCAAAACACGCTCTTCCTCCGAAAGGGCGTGTTGATAATAGGCCGGCGCGCGCAACTTATCCGCATAGTCTGCAATAACGGACTGCGCCTCATCAATTTTGCAATGCTCCATGATCAGACTTAGCGTTTTTGCAGGTTCCGCACACAGATCTTCATAGCGCATGAGAAAACACGATTGGCGCAGCTTCGGATTGTCCATTATATCCCGGTAAAAAGACCCATAGATATGGGTCCAATAGAGCGCCCACGCCCGAAGGTCTTCCCTGGAGCGCCAAGCCTTAAGCACAGCGTTCACGCAGGATTGATCGCCCATATTAATCGGCCGCCGGTCAGGGCCGAATTCAAAATGGCCGACGCGCCGTAAATGCTCCAAGGCGCGCGGGTTATCCTCAACGCCGTTCGAGAAAATGATTTGCTGGCGCATGAGGGAAGCAATGTGCCGCACCGGGTGGCGCACGGGGATCACAAAACGCGCATCAGGAAAGAGTTTTAGAAGATAGGCAATGCGCGCAATATTATAATTGCCTTTTGAGACATAGCGGCGACCTCCGCGAATGAGCATGAGCTTTGCAATATGGTCTTTCAAAAAGCGCTCGAACTGGGGATGATCCGCCGCCGCATTTAAGACGTTTGATTGCGCGGGGTCATGAAGGTGAGAGAAAAAAGCCATCCACAACACTTCTTCCATGGCTTCCGGACTGTCAGGCGTTACCAGCATGCCGTCGCCATGAGCGCGCTCTACCGCTTCTCCTTTTTGTTGCGGAACCCGGTCGAGAAACGCATTCCACAAATATGGCGTGTAAAGAAATGGAAAATCTTTATATCTGTGAGAGACAAAGCCGGGACAGCGGGACAATATTTCGAGAAGGATTGTTGTCCCTGAGCGCGCAAGCCCTGTGACAAAAACTGGGCGCTGAAGAGGCGCGTTGTCAATTTCTTCGCGCAAAATCCGCGATTCTAAATTTCCAAGCCCAATCCAAAATGGCTTCGTACGCTCTATCGCACCGCCAAAGAAATGCACCCAGGGGACAGTTTGAAAATGCGTATCTGTTTTCCGCCCACCCATGAATCTTTGGCCAATTGAAATTAGTGAATGCGAAAAATAAATTTGATCGCCAAAGAAGAGAAGATCAAGACAGCGAAAAAAACAACTTCCCAAGAGCCAAGCCAATTGGGACCAAAGTCAAGATAGGTCTTGACCGGGAGGGCAAATTTTATCTGCTCCACATCTGATTCAGCCGGTAAATATCCCGAAGAGTTGCCAATGATGGCGTTCCACCAGAAACGTTTGTGCAATACGGGAACAGCGCTTGGAAGGGGGAGCGTCGCTAAAGCTACGCCTCGCGCATCATAGAGTTGGATTTTCTCACCCAGGCCCGGCCAGCTAATCTGGCGCAGCGCCGCAACCTTGGTTGAACTTTGCGCAAGAGTTAGCCAGATCGCCTGTGTATCCGGCGCGACGCTAAATTGAATTTGTTCGCCGGGCTGGGGCTGTGCGCCGTCATAAGTGTTGCTCATCCAGACCAGTATAAAAAGAACCGGCAAGGAAGCGGCTATTGTAGGACCCAAAGCAAGGCCGATTTGTTTCAAAGACAATCCAATTGAATTTTTAAGAAGCGGCCATAGCCCCTCAAAATCTCCGTCATACCCAGCCAGGGTTTTAAGAGCGCGCGCCGCCTGTTTTTTGACCTGAGCCAGACGATCTTGAGGGGACAGCACTTGATAAATCAGCATAGAAAGGCCGCCCCCAAAAACCCCCCAGAAACACAAGCGCATCAATGGCGGCAAAGGCCCCATCAAGACCGCGTCAACCCAAGAAAAAAGAGGCGCTGGAAAATCAAGTAAGCCCATTGATCCGCCTATGAGTGTCCCAAGCGCCACGGATTCCGGTGTGGGGAGGTTTTGCGCACTTCAATTAAGTTTTTAATCTGAAACTTCCGGAGCGCCCGTATCCGGCGCAGGAGACGCATCGCCCGCGGCTTTTGCGGCCTCTTCCTTCTTAGCCGCCCGAAAGCGCTTCAGCATTTTACGAATGGGCCATGACAGCACCAGACCCAGAGCCGCAAAAACCGCAGCAACGAGACCCACAAGAGCGCCAATGAGGCTGATCCCCGCCCCGGGGCCAACATAGGCCATCGCGGCGCCCGGCCAGACGATAAATCCCAGCGCTGCAATTGCAATGGACGCGAACACCATTCGTTTCATAACCTGAACCCCGCTTTGCTGCTTGGCGGCACTTTACGTCGTAAACCCCGCCAAGCTCAAGAGGAGAGTGCGGAGACGGGATCAAACCATAGCTTTTCGCCCTTAATTATGATTGATATGCTCTATGGCGCCAATGGCGGGCGCGCGTCAAAAGAGGAGACCCCATGATTGGAGATTTAAGCGGGAAAGTCGCGGTGGTTACGGGCGCCGGGCAGGGAATCGGCGAGGGCATTGCCCGACTCTTCGCCAAAGCCGGCGCTAAAATTGTGGTGGCGACGCGCACAGCCGCCAATGGCCAAGAAACGGTTAACGCCATTCTGTCTGACGGGGGAGAGGCCGCCCTCATCCAGACCGATGTCGGCGCGCACAACGCCGTGGACGAGATGGTGGCCGCCACTGCCGCCAAATATGGCCGTCTCGATATTATGGTGCATAACGCCGCTGTTTACCCGTTATATTCAATTGAAGACCTGCCCGATGACGCACTGGATCAAACTCTGTCGGTCAACCTGAAAGCCGCCTTCTAGCTCATGCAAGCCGCGCTGCCGCATTTTCGCAAGCAAAAAGGCGGCCGTATGCTGATCACTTCTTCCGTCACGGGGCCGACCGTCGCCATGCCGGGCACCGCCCATTACGCCGCGTCTAAGGGCGGGCTCAATGGATTCATCCGCACGGCGGCTTTGGAATACGGCCGGGAGAACATCACCGTCAATGGCGTCGAGCCCGGTTATATCTTGACGCCCGCCATGTCGGCGCTGGGAGACGAGGATGAATTGCGCCAGATGGAGCGTTACATTCCCAATGGCAAACTGGGCCGCCCCAGCGACATTGCCAACGCCATGCTTTATTTGGCGTCGGACGAGGCGGGTTATGTGACCGGCCAAACCCTCATCGTTGACGGCGGCTCCACCTTGCCGGAAAGCCCCGTCATGCTGGATCAATTCTACAAAACGTAAAGCACGCAGAAGCGCCCGTGTCCGCTCACGCTTTAGCCAGTTTAAACCTGTTGGCGCCCGAAGCAAAAAGCGGGGGCAATATACACAGCAGGCTGATCATGAAAAAACCCATGGCCGCCCAATTGACGCTGTTATAAACGCCGGGCGCCGAGATCACGGATGCGCCAATGCTGGGGCCGACGCCCAGGCCCAAAGTCTGCATGACCACAGCCCACACCACAATTTTACCGGTCTCGTCGAATGAAGCCATGGTCGCCAAAAGATATGGGTGGACCATGTTCCAAGCGTAATTGAAAACCCCGACGGCCACCGCGTAAAGAAAAAAACTAAACTCGCCAAAGAGAAAACCAAGGCTGAGAATACCGGCGCCAATGCCGATGCTCAAAGGCAGCGCGCGGCCGAACCGTCCTGCCAGCGCCGCTGCAGTGAGCGCCCCCGCAATGCCGAGAAACTGGCTGATGGTTAAGCCATTGGCCACCGCCTGCTCTGAAAGACCGCCTGAAACGCCGATCAGAAACAAATAAGCCCAAGCGATACCCTGCGCCAGAAAATAACTGAACATCGCGCATAGCGCCAGCCCAATCATCCGGGGCGACACATGCCGCCCCCCGCCATGAAAATCCTCGTGACCCTCCACCGGCATGTATTTAACGACAAACAACGCCGCGGCTGAAAGGCCTGCAAAAAATAAAAAGACGCCCTCCATCCCCCACCATTGATAAGCGCGCGGCATGGCCACCAGCGCGAAGGCCGCATAAGTGAGGCAGCCAGAAATATAAAGGCCGAAATTACGATCTTTGCGGCTGGTCAACGCGATGGCCGCGAAAGTCAAAGGCACCACGCCTCCTTCCCCAAGCCCGATCACAAAACGGGTGATAAGCAACGCCTCAAACTGCGCAAGGAAGGCGGAAGTAATATTTCCC
>JAJFIM010000363.1 GCA_021774995.1 Alphaproteobacteria bacterium
GGGGCGCCATGGTGTCGGTGACATGGGCGCGGGAATTGGTGGAGGCCAGTTCTTTGAGCGTCGCTGTGGGCGCCGCCGCTGGATAGCTTGCAGCAGGCCGTTGTGATAGTTATGAAGGCGTGGCGCGTGACCATAAGGGGAGGCGTAAAAGTGATGGAAAAATCGGAAATGGCGCAAAGTGAAGACAAGACTTTATTGATCGTCGATGACGACGGTCCGTTTCGGATTCGCCTGGGCCGGGCAATGGAGCAACGCGGTTTTGACGTGCGCACGGCTGAGGGCGTGCGGGAAGCTGTCGTGGCCGTGAAGCATAAGCCGCCCGCCTTTGCCGTGATTGATCTGCGATTAGAAGACGGCAGCGGTCTTGACGTCGTTGAGGTGGTGCATCAGGAACGGCCAGATGCGCGCGTGGTGATGCTGACCGGCTATGGCAACCTGGCCACGGCTGTGGCCGCGGTTAAAGCCGGGGCGGTGGATTATCTGGCCAAGCCGGCCGATGCCGACGACGTTGAAAAGGCGCTCCTCGCCCGGCCCGATGAGAAGCCGGCGCCGCCTGATAACCCGATGTCGGCCGACCGGGTGCGCTGGGAGCATATCCAGCGGGTCTATGAATTGTGCAATCATAATGTCTCTGAAACGGCGCGCCGGCTCAATATGCATCGGCGCACCTTGCAGCGCATTCTTGCTAAACGCTCTCCGCGTTAACGGTTTGCTGGTTTGCTGGTTTCAATGAATTGGAAAAACCTGCACTAGCGCCCCGCTTTTGTGGTTAACAGACTGGTAACGGCCCCCGCGCTAGAGTGGAGCTCCGCATGAAGCGGTGAGTGTGGAGCGCCGATGCCGTCTTTTTCAGACCCCCTTCCGCAGGCCGAAACCCTGCTCTTGGATTACGCCAAACGGCTGGACTACCACCGCCAGGGCCGCATTGCCATTTGCTTGGCGATCTCCCTTCTTCGTCCCGATCTGAAAAAACCGACAGATATCAATCTAACCCTCCGCAAGGCGCGGGACCTTGCAAATCGTTATCAGGGGGAGGTGTTCCACCTGGCCTGTGAAGATGTGGTGTTGACGCTGAAAGACGCCAATCTTGATATTGTTTCGACTGTCCTTAATCAAATTTGCCGCTTGTTCCGTCATGATCCTTTGGTGCAAAAAGACGGGGACAAATTCGCCGTGCGCTATGATATGGAGACTCAGTACAAAGAGTTCCTTGATTTTGCAAAAACTATAAAGCACCAGGCGGGAACTAATGGAAAATCGCCTAAGGTGCGGCCACTGGAGTTGAGCCGGATTGATCCCGCGCTTGTTCAAACCGCAGCCGGCTTTGCCGACCCTAACGATCTAGTAACGCTGCGCACGATCTATTCTTTTGAATCTGACAGCCAGCTCTTGCCGCTCGTTACGGGCATTTCCTTGGCGGAAGAGCAAGTTGTCAAATTAATGCTGGAGGGCGTGGATGTTCGAAGTAATCCTCAACTAACGCCCCACGCGCGCCGGCTTATGGAATGCCGGGCGTTGAGCGCGATCCCCTATCTGGCGGCGCCATGGCGGGCGCCTTGGGCGCTGCAGCTTGAGTTGGAGACATTGGCTGGTTTTGAATTCATGGCTTTTCATCGCGCGTGGCGCACGCATAACCAGCCCGACGCCGCGGTAGATCCGCGCTTTGCCGTGAGCTATGAGCAAGTGCGGAGCGAGGGGAAGCTGTTTAACTATGTGCGCGATTATATCGCGGAACTGGATTATCGCCTGTGGGTGAGCGGTGTGGATAAGAACGCCTTGACGACGCTGAATGCGGATGAGCTGGGCGTTGAAAAAGTCAAACTTAACTGGCCTGGAACGCGCGAAGAACTGGGTTTAACGCGCTCCATTCTTATCCGGACGATCGATCATATCGGGGCTGATCGGATTATTCTGGTGGGCTGCGATGATGAGCGGTCCTTAGACCTTGCCCGGGAAATGGGCGTGACGCAGGTTGAAGGCGATTACGCCGACGCTGTGTTTAGCGGCGAGAAAACCTGGAAGGTCGCTTAAAGCCATTTCGTTTTTTTCAAGGAAACGGTAAGGCGCGCAAGATGCGCCCTCCGCGCCGCATCGCAAGCGAAAAAGCTCTATTCGGCGGCCGTGTTCGCGAGGTAGGACGCATTCGCGCCAAAATTTATGGTTTTCAAGAACTCAATTCCCTCATCCGCAATGGAATAGCCCACCATGTCGCCCTCCTCTTTGGTCAGCTCGTCCATGTCCACATAGGCGGCGTAAAAACTGCGCGTGCGGTCTGTGATGATGCCCGACCTGAGCAGCGTTTTAATCAAGACACGGAATATATTTGTGCTTTCCTGCATTTCTCTGCGGCGCTCATTATCGGTAAACACATCGACCAGGGCGTCTGTGACTTCCTGCCAGTCAAGACCGAACTCGGCGTAAACCGATTTCATCTGTTCCGGGTTGATGAGGTTAAAGAGCAGTGTTTGGAAACACTCCACCGCCCAATCCTCAATCATATCGTGTTCTTGGTTGTCGAGGTGCGGAATAGTCCGGTCCGCCCATATTTTTCCGAAGCGATGATGAAAGGCCTCGTCCGTCATGGCTAATTGCGTAAGGCGCACCAGAAGAGGGTCGGCTGATAGGTTGAACAAAGTGGCAAACGCCCCCATGGCCAGTCCCTCGACCAGCATCTGCATGCCGATAATCTTTTTATAGACTTCAGGGGCGTGGACGATTTCACTCAGCAGATTGGTGAGCGTGGGCCCGGCCGGAAGGGGCGCGCCCCAGCGGGCTTGAATGTACTGGGTGAAGGCGGTGACGTGCCGCGCTTCTTCGCGCGTCTGATTGGCGGCGTATTCCTGGGCGCCTGGATCGCGTAAAACATGGCAAAGACTGGCCGAGAGCGACAACGCCCCCTGCTCGCCATGCAGGATGGTCGACATGATCCAACGCGCCACCTGATTGACGAAGCGGATGCGATCTGGTCCCTGCAGACGATCGTTCACCAGATCGGTTTTGAGGGAAGGCACCAGAAATTCCGGGATGATCATGTGCTTGTCGGTATCAAAGGGCGTGGTGAAATCGATATAGCGCGAATCGAGAGGGTCCCAGAAATGGCTGTGGGTCGCCGCGATGATGGCGTCAAAGGCGTCTGAACGCTGGCCATACCGCTCAGGTTCAATCATCAGGTGAAAGGCGTCCGCCGGAACGGCGTCGTAAATGTGATCTTTGGTGATTTGACGGGTCATGGAGCTTCTCGGCGTTTTGGCGAAGGATGTAAGTGTTGGCCCCACTTTACATCACGAGGCTTAAGGAGACAATAAAAAATGACGCACCCGTCAACTTTTGATTTTAGCTGAGATGGAACTGCGCAATACGCCCCAAATAATTGTTTCGAATGCAAAACGACCCCCGGTTTTAAAGGGGGTTAGGGCAGGTCTTTTGGAGACGGATCTGAAGGCGTCAAGCCCAGACTGGCAAACAGGGCGGCGTCTTTGTCTTCGTCGGGGTTGCTCGTCGTCAACAGTTTCTCCCCGACAAAGATGGAATTCGCCCCCGCCAGAAAGCACAGGGCCTGCATCTCATCGCTCATGGTTTCGCGGCCCGCCGACAGCCTCACCACCGCGCGCGGCATCATGAGGCGGGCGAGCGCAATAGTGCGGACAAAATCGAGATCAGACACGGGACGCGCATTTTCCAGCGGCGTACCCGCCATCGGCGCCAATCTGTTAATGGGAACGCTTTCAGGGTGCTGGGGCAGATTTGCCAAGGTGACCAACATGGAGATGCGGTCGTCCCGGCTCTCGCCAAGGCCGAGAATGCCGCCGCAACAGACATTGATGCCTGCTTCGCGCACATGATGGAGCGTATCGAGCCGATCTTGATATGTCCGTGTCGTGATGATTTCCCCGTAGAAATCTTCTGATGTGTCAATATTATGATTGTAATAATCAAGACCCGCCGCATTCAGGCGCCGGGCCTGGGCGGCCGTGAGCATGCCCAGCGTCATGCAGGTTTCCAGGCCGGCGCCCTTCACGCCCTCAATCATGGCGCACAGCGCGTCCATGTCCCGCTCTTTAGGCGCGCGCCATGCGGCCCCCATGCAATAGCGGCTGGCGCCGCGCTGTTTGGCTTCGCCCGCCAGGGCGACGACAGTCTCGGAATCCATCAATTTGGTGGCTTTGAGACCTGTGTCGAATTTTGAACTTTGGCTGCAATAGCCGCAATCTTCTTGGCAGCCTCCGGTTTTGATGGACAGCAATGTGCTCATCTGCACTTCATTGGGATTAAAAGACAGCCGGTGAACGCTTTGCGCCCTGTGCATTAAATCCATGAAGGGAAGATCGATGAGCGCGCGGGCGCACTCCAGCGTCCAATCATGGCGGGGGGCGCCCTCAGTGGCGGCGCCGGGAAACGCATCCGCTTGGTCAAGGCCGGATTTCTCATTGAGGGACGGGGGGGCGGCGTTAAGGTGATTCATGGGTGAGCGGGACTCGCGTTCATTCAATTGCGCATTAAGGGGAGCACTCTACCCGTCTGCGTCCGCCTGTAAAGGGATTGGTGACGGGATGCGGATTAAGATGATATATCTCAACCAGACTCAAGCCTATGGGAAACAGATGACGGTGCAACATTCGGCAAAATGCTCCCCGCGATTTGGACAAGCGGATTGGCTGAGCTTTGATTTGACCTTTCTACCTGCCGGTTTTGAGCGAAAGGCGCGCCGCCTCGCCCGGGCCGGGTTGGCGTTTTGCTTGATCGCGATCACACTAGGCTCATTGGCGCCGCCGTCCCTAGCCGATCTCGGCGCAACGGGCATCGGCGACAAAACAGCCCATCTAGTGGGTTATGCCGGAACCATGGCGTGCGCCGCTTTTGCCGCGGGCGCGTCCCGCGCGCGTTTGGGGTGGGGCGCTTTTCTGATCGTCTATGGGGCTCTGATGGAATTGGGGCAGGCGGCCATGGCGCAGGGCCGCGAGGCGTCATGGGGCGATATGGCCGCCAACAGCGCCGGCATTGTGATTGGAGCGATCATCGCCGCGTTGCTGGTCCGGATGGGTCATCTCATCTGGCAACGTAACAAACAGCGTTTAAGTTAACGCGATTTTTCCAAAGCCCGCGTGATGTCGGTTCTCGCGGCGTCGTCAAAGCCTATGAAAACCATGTCGCCGATTTCCATGACCGGGCGTTTCAAAAGCGCCGGATAGGCGCTCATCAGCGCGATGGCGGATTCTGGCGTGACGTCGGCCGCGCGCTGCGCGGGCTGTAATTGGCGCCATGTGGCGCTGCGCCGGTTGACGAGGGGCTCCGCGCCCAGCTTTGCAATCCAGTTGGTTGCGCGTTTTTCAGGAAAGCCGTCTTGACGCACATCGTGAAATTGGGCTTTGACCCCGCGCTCTTTTAGCCATTTGAGCGCCGCGCGGCAGCGGTCGCAATTTTTAAGACCATAGACTTTTATCATAACGCTTACATTATTCAGCCGGTTGAACGTCTCCCGGCCGCGGCGCGGGGGCGTGTTGGCGCCGCTTTTTCTGCGCTTTCTTTTCTAACCGGTTCGCGCGCAGCATCAGCGCGGAGGGCGTGACAATTAGGGTGAGAACAGTCGCGAAAATCAACCCAAAAATAATTGTCATCGCCAAGGGTTGCCACCAGAGCGTTGATGGCGCGCCGATGCTGACGGAGCGCGAGAAAAAGTCGATCGTAACGCCATAGGCCATGGGCACCAGGCCAAAGACCGTGGTGATTGTCGTTAGGAACACGGGGCGCAGGCGCTGGGCGCCGGTCTGTATAATGGCGTCGCGCGCACTGGCCGCCGTTTTG
>JAJFIM010000364.1 GCA_021774995.1 Alphaproteobacteria bacterium
TTCAAGATCTTCAAGGCTAAGCGGCCAATCTATCGCGCTCGTTTCGGCCAGGCCGTAAGTCGTTTTGGGCCGGAATTCATGGGACCCCAAGCGCACTGATGTTGCGGTCCAATGCATGGTCGTTCCGCCCACGGTCTTGCAGGTCCAAACGGGAAAACGGGGATTGAGCAATCCCTCGCCAATGCGCCGGTCGCGCCATGTGAGTTTTTCATCCATGGCGCGTTCATCGTTGATGATATCGTCAAACTCCAGACGGCGGCCCGCTTCAAGGCAAACGACGTCTATACCGGCCTGCGCAAGTTCATTTGCCAACACGCCCCCGCCGGCGCCTGACCCGATGACCACAACCACGCTGTCATCCGATTTTTCATAAACGGTCATTGCGGATCCTCCGGCAACCAATCAATATCGTCAAAGCCGCGGTGCAAATAACCGCCATAGGATTCTGATTCGCCGGGATAGCCCACCAAAGCCCACACAGCGGGATGGGAATAAAATTCAAACAGAGCCGTCTGATAAACGGTTTGAAAAAATTCAGTTTCACTCAATGCCTCAAGCTTTGCCGCGCGGGCTTTTGCGTCAAGCTGCGACCATCCGTCCGGCCCTAATGCAGCCGCGCCCTGTTGTTGCAAAGCGGGCCAGTTCGCACGGGTTTGAAGGCTATCGCGCGCGCGCGCCGCAATATCGTCATAGACGGAACGCTTTAAACCGGTATGCGGAAAGAGGGCGCTGATCATGCCCGCAAGGGCCCGGCTCTGCAGACCAGGTTGCGATATTTGTTCATCCTCGCGCTCGCACCCCGCCAGCAGTGTCAGCGCCGCAAGCCCGGCGCCGGTTAGAAGTAACTTTCGCCGGTCCATATTTCTCATTGCGCCCCTCAATTGCCCCGCCCCATATTGACGTAAAGGATAACATTTTTTGTTGGAAAGCCCGCGCACACCAGATCGATGCGGCCATCGCCCGTCATATCTTGCGCTTCGCACGCCCCCGCGGACATATTTTTTTCATCGATTACGCTGCGCCGCCACTCACCTCCTTCTTCAGCTGGCGCGTCATAAATGAAGACGCCCCCGGGCCCGCGGCTGTCGCTGACGACGATCTCATCAGTTCCATCGCCGTCAAAATCAGCTAGCGCAAACCCATGCGCTAATTCATAACCCTGATCGATCACGCGCCGCGTCCATTCGCCCGGCGATGTTTCAGTGTAGGCAGCAACATCGCCGCCATGGACGCTTTCAATCACTGCCAGAAACCTGCGTCCGTCATTGTATTTCCCAATACGGACATCACCTGTTCCCCTTGCGTAGGGATCACTCGACGGGCGTCCCGCCGTGAGGTGCGCGCTGCGCCAGGACAAAGAAGAAAGATCTCCATTTAGCGCGTCGCCAACGGATTGGTGCAGCCATATGCCGCCCAACCCGGCTGTGACGATATCATCGCGGCCATCCCCGTCCCAATCAATGATCGTCAGCCCGTGGACGGTTCCTTTCAAAGATTCCGTAATGACGTAACGCCTCCCGCTCGGCGGATTGTAGAGGAGCAACGGCGTGTCGCTGAGCGATGAAATCGGCGCGTCGGGTCCCGCCCCTGCGATGGGGGCAATGACAAGTTCGCGAGACCCGTCTCCATCGACATCGGCAAAGGCGGCGCGATGGGCCGCTGGTTCGCGCGCAAAAATAATGGGAGGCGCCGTCTCGGCAATTGAATCCAGAAAAACAAGTTCGCCTTTATTTTTATCGTAATCGTCGCGATTAAAACCCGTCAATATGACAAGGCGAAAATCATCATTTTCCGCACCGCCATCAACAGCCGCGCCAACCGCGGCGGGCGTGATCCCTGACGTCAAGACATGTTGGCGCCATGTGGGGTTTTCAAACCAGAAAACTTGGCGCGCGCGTATTGACAGCAAAATCACGTCTGGCCCGCCATCCCCATTCAAATCCGCAATTGCCGTCAGATAAGCGCCCTCAATGTCCGTGGCTATGTTTTGCGCTTGGAAGTTAAACGGCGCATCTTGATGCGCGCAGCCTGGCGCGCTCAGAGCAATGCTCATCGCAGCGGCGAAAAACCAGAATTTTTTAGGGATCAATTTCATTTGAAATCCTGTCCACAGCGTTTACGGTAGAGACCCCTTGGCGCGGCCGCAAGTGCCGGCGGCTCCGGGGCGTCACTATCGAATGGCGCCAACCCGCTTTTCAATACCAACTAAAATCGAAACAATGACGCGCATGAAAAAACAATTTGAAAATCAGCTATTTGCGGTCACAGGCGCCGCTTCGGGTATTGGCGCGGCGGCGGCCACCCTTTTGAAAGAGCGCGGCGCGCGCGTGATCGCCTTGGATCTTCAGGAGCCGGACCGTCAAGCCGCGGATGAATTTATTGCATTCGATCAAGGAGATTTCAGCTCCATTTCCGAGCTTTCGCAAAAAATCCCCTCCCACATTAATGGATTGCTGAACATCGCCGGCGCGCCGCCTTCAGCGCGCCTTAACCCAGCAACGCTCCTGGCCATTAATTTTTATGGCCTGCGCACCCTCACTCAGCGCCTCCGCGCGCATTTGGCGCCGGGCGCCGCAATCGTGAATATGTCATCTCACGCCGGTCATCGCTGGCGGGAAAACTCTGACCTCATCAAACACTTTCTGCCTGCTACGGATTTGGGCGGCATCAAGCGGCTTGCCCGCCGCCATGAAATCACGATTGACGGACTGGGCAACCGTTCCGCATATCCCTTGAGCAAACAATTAGTGAACTTCTGGACGGCGGCTTCTTTTCCGGAATTTGAAAAGAGCGGCCTGAGGATGAACGCGGTTGCATCAGCCGCAGTGAAAACGCCCATACTCGATGATTTTTTGACAAGCTTTGGCGCCGATTCCGCCGCGCGCATTCGCTCCCTCGGCGTGGCGCCGCCTGAAGCGATTGCGAAATCACTTCTTTTTCTCGTCTCAGAGGAAAGCGCCTGGATTAAAGGGGCGATCATCCCGGTTGACGGCGGCGCGGGGGCGCACAGCATCGCCAAGAGCTTGGAATGACAGCGCCGGAATGGGTTGCGTTTTAAGTGGAGACGGCGTCCGCGCCTTTTTTGACTTCCCTACGGTTATACCCACCGCCCGGCCCCATAGCTTTTGCCGCCAGGGCAAAAGCGCCCGGTGATCCCACAATGCCATGCCCGCTGACAAGCCGGTTCGAGCAGTTCATAAACGCCGTCACGCAAATGACGTCCTGGGCCGTGCGCTCCAACCACCCGGCGTCGACTATGGCGTCAATATCCGCCTTCACGACTTTTGACGGTTCCTTGGTCAGCTTGCGAACGAGGGCAAAAATGGGGCGCAGTTTTTCATCCAGCACGCCATAGTCGTCCTGCATCAGCGCCTCGATGATTTCTGCATCGCTTCCAAACGCCTCCGCCGTTGCTTTATGGGCGCCGTAACAAAATTCACACGCATTTAATGACGCCACATAGGTCACCATCAGCTCGCGCTGCTCTTCAGTCAGCTCTGAAGGACCGCGCATCAGATTGCTGGCGAATTCAAGATAAGGGGCAAATCGCTCCATATCCGACATCAAGATATTCGCCATGGCGTCGGTGGTTTTTAGAAAGCTGAAATGCGACATAAGCGTTTCCTCATTTGCCATTTGCTTAATACAAAATTTGAACGCTTAACAGCCAGAAAAATCAGCCGCCCGACGGGCAGCTA
The DNA here is from genome assembly GCA_021774995.1 of Alphaproteobacteria bacterium. Taxonomy (GTDB): domain Bacteria; phylum Pseudomonadota; class Alphaproteobacteria; order SMXP01; family SMXP01; genus JAJFIM01. Next base: position 3,699 of record JAJFIM010000364.1, read on the forward strand.
ATTCCCTGACGCATCCAAATAACAAAGCGCTAATTGACGATCGATATATCGTAATTAGAATCGGCAAGCGCATTGGAATCGAAGATATCATGCTCGGCGATCCATTTATGAGATTCTTCATAAATTTCGCGCGAATAGGGTTCAAAGACAATTCTCTCGCCCGGCCCAAATCTTCTTACATCCACCACGGAATGGAATCGTTTGGGAAGCTCTTGCAAATAATGACAGACATAAAGTTCAGGACGCAAATCAATATCAGCTTGCGCGCGGCGCAGAGCGCGATAGAATTTTTCCACATCTTCCATATCTGTGGAGTCGTCGATCATACCCGCCATCATAAATGACGTATCGCATATTTTCCTAAAACCAAGCTGTTCCGCAGCATAATACGCGGCGCTAAAGAGACTCGCAGCGGGGACTTCTCCATCGACAAGCTTTTCGAGCCTGCGGAACAAAAGACCGTCATTAAAAGACAATTCGATGTCGCCGCGGTCTATAAATTGTTCCAGCGCCTGAATCGTTGAATAATGACTGCCCGACTGGTGCCCGACGGACACGGGAACGCCTGCAAGATCTTCCGGTTTCTTGATAGGCGAATCGCCCGGAACGAAAATTCCGCAATTCGTGACGGAATACGCATTGGCGTAAAGTTTTCCCAATCCGGCGGAAGCGGCGGCGTTAACCGTCCAATGACACGCCGAACACACATTGCTTTCCCTGCCTTTTTCGAACGTTTGATAAGCGCCGACCTTATCCCCCAGATCATGAAATTTGCCGTCGGAGGAAACAAGGTCCTGCACAAATTCATACTCCAGGCCTTCGTCGGCGAAATATCCTTTCTCCTCCGCGACCCATTCGTGCAGGCGCATATGTGGCGCTATTTTAAATAGTGATTTATTGGTCATGACTAATATTCCTCCAAAATGAACCAACGAGTCTCAACCATCCCACATACAATCCACATTTAAGCATTTAGAAAATTCTATCGGCAGGAGCGAACCGCCTCCTGCGCTTTCGGGTTCAGTGCGGCAAACCGTTCATCACGGTCCGCAATATCGCCTGCGGCTTCCATAGAGTTGCGGGCGTCATCTTCGCCTTCCGTTGCCTTTGCCAGACACGCGCATCTGTCTTCCACCATCGAAGCGTCGGCGCCTTGAGGTATGGAAGCCAGGCACCAATCCGTAAATTCGTCCGCAAACGGCGCTCCTGAAAACGCCATCACCCCTACGACAGTACCGATCATAACTTTGCCCAGCATGTGATTCTCCATTTTCAAGCGTTTGGGCATGCGCTCCGCATGCAAACGGCGTTTGCTATAATATGACCTGTAAAATAGCAATTTTTAATTGCAAGTGCAACTAAATTCGAGGGCGCGCCTTATCGCCTTAAAGCCTAAGAAGAATTTGTGCTAATTCATCGGGACGAGACAGCATGGGAGAGTGCGCGGCGTCCAGTGTTACAACTGAGTCGCAGGGCGATTCCCGCACCATCACCTGTTGGATTTGGGGATCGAGCGCCCGGTCTTGCGCGCATATGACATATGTGCGCGGAATTTTTCCAAATCGTTTATCTGTTAAAGAGACCGGTTCGCCCGGCGGGGCCATATCTTCTGGAACCGTCATCAGCCCCCCCAGGACCGCATCGGCCGCCGGCGCGTCATGACAGAACGCCGCGCCAAATTTGTCTGCTTTCAACGTCGCATATTTTCGATCGTCAGACCACGTTACATTTTCATAGAGCGCGCTTTTCGCGCCCGGTTTGGAGAAACTCCGCACGCTCTGGCCGTCCTGCGGGAGAAAAGCCGCGACATAAACAAGTTTTGCGACCCGCATTGCCCGCATTTCGGCGGCTTGCGAGATCACGGCGCCGCCCATGGAATGACCCACAAGTGTGACCTGCCCGCCTTCCCGGTCGATGAGATCGCACACGCTTTCCGCGTAAGACTTGAGTGAACATTCTTCCCCGTCGCCAGCGCGGCGGCCGTGACCGGGAAGATCGCGCGCAATAACCCGGCGGCCCGCTTGTTCAAGCAGCGGAATTATTTTGTACCAGGACCACGCGCCGTGAAATGCGCCATGCACCAGAATGATCGCACTCATCCGCCCTCCCTTCTCGTCACTGTTAAGAGGCGGCGCTTATTGCGCGGCAAGCGCTTTCGACCACATCCCATCGATCCGGCTTTCCACATCCGCGTCCGGCATCACGCGCTCCATTACTTTCAACCCGAGCGGCACCGTGCAATCGACGCCCATGAATGTGCGCGTGTTCAAAGGAATCTCCGCATGCCCGTCATAAGGCCCAAGTTTCGCCGGCATCCCCATTTTGCCTTGCGCCAAAGGATCAATGTTCATGCCAAGGGCGTTTGGCACGATTAAAAGATCACGGTCCGCCATAAAGCGGTGCGCCAGCGCCCAATCGCGTTCATGGGGGTCCTGGATATCGATATCTGCGTCATAGATAAAGACATGTTTGCAAAACCCCTGAAGCGCCGTATAGGCCCGCATCATGGCGAGTTTTGTTTCGCCAATGCGTTTCTTGTCGATTGAAACATGAACGGTAAAACCGCAGCCTGCGGACGGATCGACATAGACGTCAACCACGTTAGGCAGAACGGCTTTTAAATCATAGTACACGCGCACGCCGCGAAAGAACGCGGCAATGTTGTTGGTTTCATTCAGAGGCCGCCCGATATGCACATGCTGAAAGATCGGCTTGGCGCGCATCGTAATGGCGGTGACCTCAAACGCCGGTCTGCGCCGCGCGTCATCGTAAAAACCGTTGAAGGATGCAAACCTGCCCTGCTTGGCCCATTTAAAGGGGTGGTAGACCCCCTCAATAACAATTTCCGCATCCGCCGGCACATCAACGTCAATGGTTTCGCATTTCACCATTTTGACGGGTTCGCCCTTGAGCCCGCCAATGGTGGCAAAGTCATTATTATTATAGGGAAGCGCGGAATTGGCGCCTGCCAGAATGAATTCCGGACTGAC
>JAJFIM010000365.1 GCA_021774995.1 Alphaproteobacteria bacterium
CCACCAGGTTAACAATAGCGGTGCTGGTTGATTTGGCGCGTGAGTAAGTCAGGTTAATCTGTTCCCCAACGGTTTTAGTCGCCACACGATAATTCAAACTAGTGGGGTCGAATACATCGAATTCGTCCACAGCTAAAATGACATCTCCCTCTCTCAAACCGGCATCAAGCGCCGGGCTGCTTGGGTGTAGGGAGTTTACCAGAACGCCCGTCGGCCTATCCAACCCTATAGATTCGGCCAAGTCTGATGTCACCACTTGTCCTTTGATCCCGAGCCATGGCCGGACAATAGCGCCGCCGGTAACAGCGGATTTAACCACAGAACGCACCATGTTGGCGGGAATGGCAAAGCCGATTCCATTCGAGCCCCCGCTACGGGAAAAGATAGCGGAATTAATGCCGACAAGGTCACCCGTCATATTTACAAGCGCTCCGCCTGAATTACCTGGGTTGATCGCCGCATCGGTCTGAATGAAAAATTGAAAATCACTGATCCCAACTTGCGTTCTCGCAACGGCGGAGATAATGCCACTGGTCACGGTCTGCCCGACGCCAAAAGGATCGCCAATCGCGAGAACAAGATCGCCGACCTCCGCTTGGTCCGAATCTGCAAATTGCAAAACAGGGAGTTCTTCCCCTTGAGTGTCGATACGCAAGACAGCTAAATCAGTGCGCTCATCCGCAAGAACTAATTCAGCGTCGAATTCGCGCCGATCCGTTAAAACAACCGTATACTGATCGCCGCCCTGTATGACATGATTATTAGTGACAATAAGACCGTCGCTTCGAACTATTACGCCAGACCCCAATGAATTTTGAATGCGTTGGCGCGGCGGCGACATTCGATTCCGGCCAAAGAAAAAATCAAAAAATGGGTCGTCACGCATTGTTGAACGCGTTTGCACGATGCGTTTAGTGTAGACATTAACAACTGCAGGCGCCACGCGTTTAACTACGGAAGAAAAGGAAAGTTGAATTTCCTCCATGCTCTCCGGGACGACGCGCGTTGCTGCGGCGCCAGGTGAGAAACTTAAAAACGCGTATCCCATCAAGCCCAGGTATACCGAAAGGGTTTTGAGTAATTTTCTCATTATTATTCCTCGCCTTTCTTTATTAACCGCCCAGACCCGTTTTTCAAACTACGCATAAACGAAAAAAGGGCAGCTTTGAGACTGCCCTTCCCCCCAATCTCAGAATCTGAGATATGCGGCTCCATGATGATCAGGCCTCAAGCGCCCTCAAGGACTTCATCCTCCGCCTGGATTGGACCGGAATCAAGCCCCTTGGCGTTTTCATCTCGATCTACAAATTCAATTACCGCTATTGGCGCTGAATCTCCATAACGGAACCCCGCTTTCATAATCCGAATATATCCACCCTGACGGTCAGAATAACGCGGCGCCAGTATCGCAAAAAGCTTCTCCACCATTGTCGCATCGCCAACTTTCGAGATGGCTTGTCGGCGGGCGTGCAGTGTTCCGCGTTTGCCCAGGGTTACAAGCTTTTCAACATAAGGGCGCAGTTCCTTCGCCTTTGGCAAAGTCGTGGTGATCTGTTCGTGCTTGATAAGGGCGGCAGCCATATTCACCAACATCGCCTTGCGATGACTTGATGTTCGGTTCAGTTTGCGGCCTGCGATGCCATGGCGCATCACGCGTCTCCTTGAAAAAAATTAATACGTTAACGGTGAAGAAGTCTTAATAGTGATCCTCGAACTTCTTCGCTAAATCTTCAATGTTCTCTGGGGGCCAATTAGGCGCATCCATACCAAGGTGCAGCCCCATCTGGGCGAGCACTTCTTTTATCTCGTTGAGAGATTTGCGCCCAAAGTTGGGTGTCCGCAACATTGCGGCTTCCGACTTTTGTATAAGATCCCCGATATAGACAATATTGTCGTTCTTCAAGCAATTGGCCGAACGCACAGATAATTCAAGCTCATCTACTTTCTTGAGCAGGCCTGGATTAAATTCAAGCGTTGGCTGCACTTCTTCTTCAACAGCCGCTTTAGGCTCATCAAAATTGACAAATGTCTGGAGCTGATCCTGTAAAATACGCGCAGCATAAGCCACGGCATTTTCAGGAGAAATGGCGCCATTGGTTTCAATATCCATGGTCAACTTATCATAATCAAGGATCTGCCCTTCACGCGTGTTTTCCACTTTGTATGAAACGCGCTTTACAGGAGAGTACAATGAATCCACGGGAATGAGACCGATCGGAGCATCATCAGGGCGATTACGGTCCGCTGGAACATAACCTTTTCCGGTATTTATTGTGAACTCTATGTGAATTTTTACACCGTCATCCAGCGTGCAAAGAACATGACCAGGATTGAGAACTTCCACATCCGCCATTTCTTCAATATCGCCAGCCCTCACTTCACACGGTCCCGTCACGGAAAGAGCGAGCCGTTTCGGACCTTCAGAATGCATGCGGAGGGCAATCTGCTTGATATTCAGGATAATATCCGTGACGTCCTCGCGCACGCCGGCGATGGAAGAAAATTCATGCAACACGCCATCAATCTGCACCGCCGTGATAGCAGCCCCCTGAAGTGAAGAAAGCAGAACGCGCCGCAGAGCATTGCCAAGAGTAAGACCAAAGCCCCGCTCCAGTGGCTGTGCAACAACTTTTGCAAAACGCGATTCTTCAACGTCTGCATCAATATCAAGTTTAGTGGGTCTGATTAACTCTTGCCAATTTTTCTGGATCACTTGTGAACCTCATCCCGTCATGCGGTGGTGGTGATGACCTGTTTTTGCGGTCAACGAACACTTAAAACTCTTCTCAACAATCTACTTAATACTTATAGCCTACACGCTATTTACTATCTTAAGACCTAGCCCTCATACCCGGCGGCGTTTAGGCGGCCGACATCCGTTATGAGGAATGGGCGTAACATCTCGAATGGTTGTAATATTGAATCCTACAGCCTGCAAAGCGCGCAGCGCCGATTCACGACCGGAACCAGGGCCGCACACCTCAACCTCCAAAGTCTTCATCCCATGTTCCATTGCTTTTTTACCGGCGTCTTCAGCCGCCATTTGAGCCGCGTAAGGCGTTGATTTTCGGGAACCTTTAAAGCCCATGGTTCCAGCTGACGACCATGCGATAGCGTTACCCTGCGCATCAGCGATCGTAATCATGGTGTTGTTGAAAGTCGCACTCACATGGGCAATGCCCGAAATGATATTCTTACGTTCTTTTTTGCGAACTTTTTTGGTATCCCGAGCCATATTTTTAAAACCTGTTTCTCATGCTTACTATTTTTGATCCCGTGAATAATCCGGGTAAGGGTCAAAGCGTATACATCGATATGCCCTTAATTACTTTTTCTTACCTGCAATCGCTTTAGCAGGTCCCTTACGCGTGCGGGCATTGGTGTGTGTGCGCTGCCCCCGGACAGGCAGTCCCCGGCGATGCCGCAACCCGCGATATGGACCCAAATCCATCAGGCGCTTAATGCTCATGGATACTTTCCTGCGCAGATCGCCCTCAACCATATAATCGCGATCAATTACTTCACGGATATGGATCACTTCCGTATCAGAAAGCTCATTCACGCGTCTCTCCAAAGGGATCTGAACCTTCTGGCAGATTTCAATGGCCTTCGTCCGGCCAATGCCATGGATATAGGTCAACGCAATCGGCACGCGCTTATTAGTTGGTATGTTGACGCCAGCAATTCGGGCCACTTTCTTTGCTCCTGCTCAAGCTCTACTCGTTTCAAACGTTAAATACGCGCGCTCCACGCACAAAATGGCCGTTCCTTTGCTTGAAAGAACCGCACCATTTCTATATCTGGATCAAATTCCCAGAGAAGCGGCGGATTATATGATTTCATTTGGTCCAGTCAACCTCTAGGACCCAATTCCTCTAACTTGTTCTTACGCCTCCAGAACCGCTTCAATTTGGGCCTCAACCTCACTGATTGGGGCCATGCCATTGACGGTTTTGAGTTTTCCCTGTTTCTCATAATAAGGCAGAAGCGGCGCCGTTTGTTCCTTATAGACGCCAAGCCGCTTTATCAGCGTCTCAATGGTATCGTCCGCCCGTACTTCCGCGGATTCGGAAGCGCGAGTCTTGATCCTGTCGATCAGAATATCCTCAGAGACCTGAATCTCAATAACGACATCCAGAGACAGGTTCTTACTGTCCAGCATGGCGTCAAGAGCTTCCGCCTGTGGCACGGTCCGCGGAAAACCGTCCAGAATGAACCCTTTTGAACAATCTGGCTGACCTATTCTTTCAGCGATGATGCCCACAACAATCTCATCCGAGACAAGATCCCCCCGATCCATAATGGATTTGGCTTGCTGACCAATTTCCGTTCCCGCCGCAACCGCCGCCCGCAACATGTCCCCGGTTGACAATTTTACCCAGCCGCGGGTCTCCACCAAATGATCTGCCTGGGTGCCTTTCCCCGCGCCGGGCGGACCAAAAAGAATAATATTCATCTGCGCCGACCCCGCAATTTCGACTTTTTGATCAACCCCTCATATTGGTGAGCAAGCAGATGGCTTTGAATCTGCCCCACAGTATCCATAGTGACGCTAACAACAATAAGTAGGGACGTGCCGCCAAAAGCTATTGGAACCTGAGACTGCGCGCGGACATATTCGGGAATCAAGCAAACCACAGTGAGATAAAGGGCGCCAACCACTGTTAATCGGGTAAGTACATAATCGATATAATCGGCCGTGCGCTTTCCAGGTCTTATGCCTGGTATGAACCCCCCCTGTTTTTTCAGATTATCCGCAGTATCCGATGGGTTGAAAACAATCGCGGTATAGAAAAAGCAAAAGAAAATTATCCCTGCCGCATAAAGAGCCAGATAAAGCGGCTGCCCAGGCCCTAAGGCGACAGTGACCGCTGTCACCCAGTCCATCGACGATGACTGAGCGCCTGCAAAACCCACCAGGGTGGCCGGCAACAAGAGCAGAGACGAGGCAAAAATCGGTGGAATAACGCCCGCCGTGTTGAGTTTGAGCGGCAGGTGGGACTGTTCGCCGCCAAACATTTTGTTACCCACCTGGCGCTTAGGGTATTGCACCAATAGCCGCCTTTGCGAGCGTTCTATAAACACGATCCCTGTGATGATAGCGATCGCGCCAATAAGAAATCCGACTATAACGATTGGAGACAAAGCGCCTGTGCGTCCTGACTCAAACAAGCCCGCAAGGGCGCGCGGCAATTCCGCCACGATACCGGCGAAGATAATCAGCGATATACCGTTTCCCACACCGCGGGCTGTGATTTGTTCGCCCAGCCACATCAGAAAAACCGTGCCGCATGTCAGCGTGATGACCGTCGTTGCCCTGAAAAACCAACCGGGGTCCAGAACCACATTTGCACCCTCAAGGCCCATGGCGATTCCATACGCCTGAAGAGCGGCAAGCCCTACGGTTCCATAGCGCGTATATTGATTTATTTGTTTACGCCCAGATTCACCTTCTTTTTTGAGCTGCTCCAAATGGGGCGAAACAGCCGTCATCAACTGCATGATGATAGAGGCGGAGATATAAGGCATAATATTGAGAGCGAAAATAGCCATGCGCTCCACGGCGCCGCCCGCAAACATATTGAACATGCCGAGAATTCCACTCTGCACATTCTGAAATGCATTGGCGTATTGGCCCAAATCAATGCCCGGCATGGGAATATAAGTGCCCAGGCGATAGACCACCAGAGCGCCTAAGGTAAACCACAGGCGCTTTTTCAGCTCCGTCGCCTTTGAAAAGGCTGAGAGATTTAGATTTGCCGCAAGCTGTTCAGCCGCTGACGCCATGCGTCACTCCGATCAGTTAAATCTTCTATGAAGCCTTTTTGGTTTTCTTTTTGGATGCAGGCGCCTCTTTGCGCTTCGGCAACACGATCTTTCCGCCGGCTTTTTCAACTGCCGCAATCGCCGCCTTCGACGCGCCTTCAACTTCCAAAGTCACTTTAGTCTTTAATTCGCCATCGCTTAAAATCCGCACGCCATCAAGTTTTCGGCGTACGAGGCCCGCTGTTACCAGATTATCCGTCGTAATGGCCGCTTTGGCGTCAAGCTTGCCCGCATCAAGAGCCGTCTGAAGACGCCCCAGATTAACTACTGAGAAGTGTTTGGGGTTGGGCACGTTAAAACCACGCTTAGGCATCCGCATATGAATCGGCATCTGGCCGCCTTCAAACCCTTTGATCGCCACGCCGGACCGGGATTTTTGCCCTTTAACGCCGCGTGCAGCCGTTTTACCGGTTCCACTCGCAATTCCGCGTCCAACCCTCTTACGAGGTTGCCGGGCGCCTGGATTATCTGCCAACTGATTAAGCTTCATGGGACAACAAACCTTAAACTTGTAAGACGCCTTAAACGGCATCCTCAATGATTTCCACGAGATGTTGAACTTTTCGGATCATGCCCCGCACTGACGGCGTGTCTTCAAGTTCGCGTACTTTTTGCATCTTATTGAGACCAAGGCCAACCAGAGTCGCACGCTGGTCCGCACGGCGGCGAATAGGGCTTCCCGTTTGCCTGATCTTAATTGTTTTTTTCTTATTGGCCGCCATCGGCCTGCTCCTTCTCGTAGACGTTCGTGAATTCTCGATTATTCGCTTGCCGCCGCTGTTGCATCCACACCGGAACGCCGGGAAATAATCTCACTAATTTTTTTACCGCGCTTAGAAGCCACTTGCCGCGGGCTCACCATTTTTGACAACCCATTCATAGTCGCCCGCACCATATTATAGGGATTGGAAGACCCAATCGATTTCGCAACGACATCCTGCACGCCCAGCGCTTCAAACACAGCCCGCATCGGACCTCCAGCGATGATCCCGGTACCGGCGGGGGCTGCGCGCAGAACAACTTTCCCG
>JAJFIM010000366.1 GCA_021774995.1 Alphaproteobacteria bacterium
CGACATTAGACAATCGCTAAGCGGCAAACTTCTACTGGCTTTGGTATCTTCTATTTTATCAAAACAGGCGCGAAGTTCTTTGATTAAGCCTGGCGCGCTTAAACACTTGCGAAGGAAGTATTTTGACATGGCTCTCACCCATAGCTTTAATTTATACTCCTATAATACTGTAATTTAAATGAAAGTTTACGAAAATGTTTTTTTGAAACTCGCCTACATGCCTAATTATGCAAGTGTTTTTTTGTTGGCGGGAATTGCTGCTGAATGAACCAAAAAGTGTCAGCTTCTGCTTTAAATTGCATTAAATTTCCAGAAACTAGAGGTGTTTTGCCTTTCAGGTGAAAGACGTCCATAAGGAACGATCAACTCTACAGTAAAGAGCGCCGAAGAAAATAGAAAGCAATTTGGAATCAAAAAGATTCGAAGAGATCGTATGTCTTTGCCGGTGATCGCGCTGGATTTCAGGGTGGCTGCGATAACTTTTATATTCGCGCCACAGTACGGGCAGTGTTCAATATCGACATCAAACACTCGCTTAAGCAAACGCACCGAACTGATACGCACAGAAGTCGCAGATTGCGGCACATCATCGTTCGTATCAGATGGATTACTTTTATTTTTCTTCTCGCCTGGAATGATCTGCGGGCGCAACTTTGCATTCGGTGCGAGCTTATCTAAAATCTCAGGGGCTTTATGCGTTACGCGATGGATGGGCAGGCTTCACCATTCCAAGTGAAACGCCTTGTTCGCAGCCACATACAGGGTTTTTGTGGGGCTGAGGGTTAGAGACCCTCGGCTACCCGATTATGCTATTTATTTAGCTAAAACCAGAAGTGAATAACCCCCCAACAATCTAACTGCTAAATCTTTATTTACCGAAAAAGCAAAATTTCTCGGGAGTTTCAATAGATTTGCCTTCCATCCTCGGTTTGGCAATTCCAAGGAGCCTGCTGTATAAAAGTAATCGACAATCTCATATCCTGTATCCCGCAAGGTTTCCAGTGCTGTTTCCTTTGTGAAATAGTGAATATGTCCAACAGATTTTCTGCCTTTGATGATCGGAGAAGAGCGAAGAACTGTTTGCACTGACAAATCGAGTGGAATATGAAATATTTTATATTCAGCCTTTTCTTTCAGCTTTCTTAAGAAGCCAAAATAGTCTTCAACATGCTCAAAAACATCAATTGCCATCACAATATCAAAATATACAGCAGTGTCTTCAAGTAAATCTGAAAGTTTAAAGATTAAATTATTTTTTGACTTTTTATTGCATAGCTCAAATGCTTGAGGTGATACCTCATAGCCGATAAATTCTTTTTCATCAGCATACTGCTCTGATAGCTGGTTGAGTATTTCCCCCGCCCCACACCCGATTTCACAAATACTTTTCGGATTCAGAGAGTTTTTCTCGATGATGCTTCTTATCTGCTTCGCTTTCCATGGCGAGTCTTCTGCATGCCATAAAGGATTATTATCAAGGTACGTTCCATCTTCATAGATTTGTGTCATCAGGTACTCCATAGTTTTATGCATAACGTTTAAGCTGAGATATAGCGTCGAGCGAATCGTGACAAGCTATTATTCTGAGGCTCTTTGTTCTGCTCGTTTGTTTATCGTTAAAAATCTTCGATTGATTTTAATCTCTACTGGGTCTAATTCCCCGTTGCTTGCAGCGAACAATTGGAATCCTATCTCTGTTGATACTCCGTAGCTTGCTGCGGGGTTATTCAGGGCACCTCTAAAAATTCAATTTCGGCAATAGTGACCTTAAATAATCAAATAGTTACAGATCATTTTCTTGCGAAATAGGTAATTTTTAGGGGCGCCCTTCATTTGAACCATGAAGTCACAGAGCGTATTTCGTCAGAGTTGATTTTTGCCATAATAACGCCACCATCGGTGTCGGTTAGCTGAATAGACTGATAATAACCACGATCAAAAATGGTATTTGTCATGGTTTCAATAATAGGTTGGGTGTAGTAAAAAATACATTTTTCGCCACACGCAGCATCTCGTTGATAAACATTAGCAGCGCTTCGTCGTTACCAACATGTTCGATAACAACATTGCTGAATACCCAGTCGAATTCGTCATCATCAAACGGGAATTTACCTCCCTGGTATGTCACAAATCGTTTGTCTGGGAAAAGATTGTTCATATCACTCAAGTCCTGCACGCCTAATCCGGTATAGCATTAAGGGTCATATTTAAAGTTCTTAAGAAAATAGTTTCGGCCCGGCATTCCCGCTTATGATTCTGATGACACACCAACATCAAGAACTTTCATCTCTTCCTTACAGAGTGAGTAGAAATGCTTCAGCTTTTCCTCCCTGGATTTTTTCATAACTTTGGATCTAATCCATTAACTGAACCACTACCGACTAAAGTCGGTAGGTTCGGTATTGCTGGCTAAAGCCAGCTTTGTTTAGTAAGCGCGCTCTGCACGCAGTTTCTTGACTTTACCGCATGAATACGGTGGTTTTAAACCAATGTCGACCTATGGTCGACTTTATGACAATAAAAACATAGAGCCTCCTGTACGTTCCAACAATGAATAGATCGCTCAAATATCCCAAGGCGTATTTTTTATATCAACCAATGCTTGCAATGCACCGATACTTGGCCTGTAATATTCCTTGAGCCTACAGCGACTCTCATCTGACATCTCATCGTATCCTTCCCTGGCTTGATTAGTCTTCTTATACAAGCTCACCATGAACTGCTTCAGTTTGGGCCTATGCCGCAAAAAGGGTTCAGACTTCACATTAAAATTGATCGCTATTTTGTGCAGCCATTTCACCTTACTCTCGTAAGTAACATTGATCTTCCTAAAGTTGTAACCGTCGAAATGGTCTGGAGAGATTTCAAGAAACTGGCATAGTTCGCGCATAAAACCGACTACATCACGATTCATGTCTTCGAAAAACATCACCTTGATTTGGCTCTCTGGAAACTGCTGGTAATAGTGTTCAAGATAATCGGCATAACGACCAAAACTGATCACTTTTAGATACCATTCGCCAATGCCCAGTTCAGCAGGAGTTTTCTGCCCGGAGTCATAGGCGACGCACTTGTCGATGTACTCCTCAAAACTTAAGTCCGCGCTGAGATTCAGCTTGCCAACATGAAAGTTGAACGAAGAGTACATCCGGTCTACGGGGTCTCTCAAAATAAATAGCAATCTAGTTTGTGGTAACAACGCATTAATGCGTGCAGCAACTTCTTCTCCGCCACCAAGATAACCCGGTGACGCTTCCATCACGATCGGCACCTCATCGGCGCAGTCTTCAAAATATCTTGCATAATTAACGACATCTTTTTCGCGATCACCAGAATATAAATTACGGAAGAAATCTGTCTCTTTGACAGACGAGCCACAAACCGAGGGGTGTGTGCTCAAATAGGTAAACATCGAGGTTGTGCCGGCCTTTTCAGTGCCAGCGAGAATGAAGTTGGCCAAACCGGCCCGGGATTTCACTTTCATATATATGCACACCATTCTTGAATAGAGGAGAATTAAATCTAATGCTTAAATACAAAAACCAGATATCATGGTGCATGAATGCCACTATTTATTCATATAGCGCTAGATTTTAAATATGCCACACATAAATTAAAATAATAGACTAAATTATTCACGATCACGTGATCCTTCTTCTAAATTAACCATAAGCGATTCTTCCTGCAAAAACTTTTTGCCTCGCAAACGCCGCCATAATGCTCGAATGATAAATACCGGATTTCCCAAAATATAACGGACAAACATCCTTTTCGGTTCTATGATAAAACGAAATAGCCATTCTAAGCCAAGATTACGTACGCGTTGTGGCGCACGTGGCATAGTGCCAGAATAGAAGTCAAACAACGCCCCCACTCCAAGCAAAACAGGGACACGCAACCCATCGGCATTACGAGCGACCCAAAACTCCTGCATAGGCACTCCCATCGCCACAAAAAGGATTTGCGCGCCACTGTCATTGATGGCCTTGACCATGTCCACTTCATCGCCCAAGCTAAAGTAGCCATCATTAATCCAGACAATCTTCAAGTCAGGGAATTGACTTCTCATATTGTCCGCACAGCGCTGCGCTACACCCGGGCGGGCACCTAGCAGCGCAAGTTTAATCCCTGCAATTGCGGCATCACGGCAAATTAGTGGAAACAGATCCGTTCCGTTGACATTATCCTTGAGTGAAAAACCCGCTAGCCTAGAGGCCAACCGCATTCCACTACCATCTGCAAATAACGAATCACCATCTTGCAATACACCAAGATAGTTCGCATCCAAGGCAGCTGTATTAATACAATGGGCGTTGACGAAATAGACTTTCCGCCGCACACTTAACTCGGCATCGCGAACGATACCTGCGCTCGCTTCGTCAAGTATAATATCCTCTATATCCAGTCCGAATAAAGAAATATAGCTCATGATATTTTCACTTCAATAGTTGGCTGCGTTCATAGTCGTGAAATATTTTACAATTTTCATGCGCCAAGAATCCCGCCATAAACATTGGCTACCCCCTCCGCCATACTACGATCAGAAAAACCCGCCACCTGTAATCGGTAGGCATCTTCTCGCATGGCGCACCAGTCGTATTTGTTATCCATCAAATCCACCAGCGCAGCAGCCAGCTGGTCCGCATCTCCCGCAGGTATTACCAAGCCAGTGCGTCCGTGTTCCAGCACCTCGGGTATGCCTTCCACATCCGATGCCACTACCGGCACACCAATCGCCATAGCCTCTAACATTACCATAGGCATACCCTCGCCAAAAAGACTGGGTAAGGCAAGCACATCCATCCTGGCAAACTCGGCATTCACATCCTGAGTAAAACCAATCCAGTCGATCTTATCCGCCACACCCAATCGCACAACCATCTCTTTTATAGTTTTCTCATATTCAGCAGTTTCGAACGGACCCACCGCCCGCATGCGTACAGTTCGTCCCATTTGATGCAAGTTAGCTAAAGCTTGGATCAGTATCTCCATGCCTTTACGTGGACGGAATAGCGCGACACTACCAATCACCCATTCCGGATCAGGCGTAGGTCGATCGGGCAAAGGGCCTGGCGTCGGAACCCCGTTGGCTACCATAACAATCCGTACCGGCGGCCAACCCTGCTCCCTCAGATAAGTATCCAAGCTTCTCGATACTGGGATCAGTCGCGCAACTCCAGTTAAACTCAACCGCTCCATAATCGTAGTCTTACGATTGCGCCAAGCGCTTTCTGTATCCCGTGCGGTAGGGCTATGCACATGGTGCACCAGCGGCACCCTGGCTAACCAGGCCGCCACCCGTCCCACTAAAGCGGCACGCGGAGAGTGCGTATGCAGCAGGACATAGT
>JAJFIM010000367.1 GCA_021774995.1 Alphaproteobacteria bacterium
CGCGGCGCATATTGACGCTTTTCTGGAAATGCTCAGCGTGGAGCGCGGCGCGGCGCTGAGCACGCTTGACGCCTATCGGCGCGATCTTATGGGTTTTGCGAAATTTGTTCACGCGCGCGATCTGGCCGTGCAGAATGCCGACGCTCCAATCATTCGCGCTTATCTTGCCGTGCTGGTCGATTCAGGGTTGGCGGCGTCAACAAGTGCGCGGCATCTATCGGCATTGCGCCAGTTCTATAAATTTCTTTACGGCGAAGGCGTGCGTGATGATGATCCGTGTGCGGTGCTGCAGGCGCCGCGCCGGGAGCGCCCTTTGCCCGCCACGTTGAGCGAAAAGGATGTGGGCGCGCTGCTGGGCAAAGCGTCTTTGTTCAATGAAGAAGAGTTGAATACGCCCAAGCACGTGCGGCGGCATTGTTTGATGGAAGTGTTGTACGCCACGGGCCTGCGCGTGTCGGAACTCGTGAGCCTGCCGCTGGGAGCGGTGCATGCCGACCGGCCTTATATGATGGTGCGGGGCAAAGGCGGGCGCGAGCGCATGACGCCGCTGAGCGCGCCTGCGCGGGCATCCATCGCCGCTTATCTTGCCGTCCGCCCTTGTTTTTTGGAGCGCGTCAGAGCGCCCCATAACCGCCTGGCCGCGCGTTTTCTCTTTCCCTCACGCGGCGCGCTGGGCCATCTCACCCGTCACCGGTTCGCGCAAATTCTCAAAGCCTTGGGCCGTGAGGCGGGGGTCGCTGCGCCGCTCTCGCCGCACACATTGCGCCACGCTTTCGCCAGTCACCTACTGGCTCACGGCGCCGATTTGCGCGTTCTGCAACAACTCTTGGGTCACGCGGACATATCCACGACGCAGATCTACACTCATGTGCTGGAAGAACGCCTTAAAGCGCTGGTGCGCGATCATCACCCGCTGAGCAAGGGGGGGCTTTAAGCTCATTCTGTATCCCATCAGTGGGAAGCATCTTCATGACTATTTTCGCTTATACGTTTTACCACTGGATCATTAGGTCTCCGGCGCCGGGCGTCTTCGATCGCTAGCTTCAGACCTTGAGTGCCCGGTAAGCTAAGCCACTCCGTTAGACTCATCCCCAGTCTTTTTGAAATGAACAAAGCGTTGATAAACATGATCACTGAAATTATAAATGCCGCCATAGGCGTAATCATCAAAATATAGAAACCGGACAAAACAATAAGCTCTGATATTTCGAGTTCGAAAGTTTTTCCTTGAATGAGTGCGGTCATGATGGCTATTAGCGCAATCAAGGATGCCAGTATTGCAAGAACAAGAGATGTAAGAAGCCACAACTTCAGAAGTTTCCTAATGATCATGCGAGAATCTCGCCTTTTAACTGATCGCGCCGCCATGAATTTTCATGATAGTAGACCACTAATCCGTTGTCACTATTAGAGGTTACTGCAATTCAGGGTGAAAGTTTGAAAGACTGTCGTTAGGACAGGAGCAGAAAGCTCTCGGCCTCCCGCGCCATTGGTTGACTTTGTGGAGAGGGACGGACATAAAGTTTGCGCATTTGTTCTTCAGCTATTATCGGAGTTGCACCCATGAGTTTTACCGCCGTCTACCCGGCGCCGCCGCGGCTTTGCCGGTCCCAATTATTTGTGCCGTGCAACCGTCCGGCGCTGTTTGAAAAAGCGGCCGGAGGTCCGGCGGATGTGATCTCGCTTGATCTGGAAGATTCAGTGGCGCCGGACGACAAACCGGAATCTCGGAAAAATCTTATCCAGGGGCTTAATGACATTGATTTTGGCGGCAAGACAATCTCAGTACGGATTAATGGCCTCGACACGCCATGGTGTTACCGCGATATCATTGATGTGCTGGAGCAGGGGGGGGCGCGGCTTGATCTCATCATGATTCCCAAAGTCGGCTGCGCGGCGGATGTTTACGCCATCGACATGCTGGTGACGCAGGTGGAAATGGCTATGGGGCGCAAAAAACCTCTGCGCCTGGAAGTGCTGATTGAGAGCGCCATGGGACTTGAGAATATCGACGCCATTGCGGGCGCCAGCCCGCGGCTCGATGCGCTGCATTTCGGCGCCGCTGATTTTGCCGCTTCCATGGGCATGCGCACCACCAATATTGGCGGTCCCAATCCCGATTACGTGATTCTCACCGACGGCGACGAGGCGGGCGTGCGCGACACCCATTGGCAGGATTTATGGCATTACCCGATGATGCGCATGGTGGCGGCGGCGCGCATGCACGGATTGCGTCCCATTGACGGGCCGTTTGGCAATTATGCCGACGCGCAAGGCTTTAAGGCGCAAAGCCGCCGCTCGGCAATTATGGGATGCGAAGGCAAATGGGCGATCCACCCCTCGCAGGTTGCGCTCGCCAATGAGATTTTCACCCCGCCAGCCGATGAGGTCGCCAAAGCCCAGCGCATTGTGCGCGAGATGAAAAAGGGGCACGGGGCGGGCATGGGCGCGGTGGCGCTGGACGGCGGACTGATTGACGCGGCCTCCATCAAGCAGGCGGAAGGAATAGTGCGCCAGATGCGCATGATCCGGGCCGCTGAAAAAGCGCAAAAGCCGGTAAAAAAGGCCAAAAAAACTCCCGCCCGGAAATCGCGCAAGCGTAAGGCCACATGAAGCGCAAATAGGTTCATTTCTTAACGCAAACCGGGGACCGCTTGTCAGCGCCGCCTGACTGCATTACCAAACGCCATGCATGTTTTTTTGGATTTTGAAACCCAGATCGCCGATCTTGAGGGGAAAATAGAGGAACTGCGCCAGGTTGCGGCGCAAGATCCCCTGATGAATATCGGTGAAGAACTGGGTAAACTTGAGGCCAAGGCCGCTGCGCAATTGCGCGAGACCTACGCCCGGCTCACCCCATGGCAGAAGATTCAGGTCGCCCGGCATCCCGTACGGCCCCATTTTAACGATTATATCGATCAGCTGGTGGAAGATTTCACGCCCCTAGCGGGTGATAGGTCTTATGGCGAGGATAAAGCCATTATCGCCGGATTTGGCCGGTTTGACGGCCGCGCGGTCGCTCTGATCGGTCACGAAAAGGGCGCGGATACGCAAAGCCGGCTGGAGCATAATTTTGGCATGGCCCGCCCTGAAGGCTATCGCAAGGCGGCGCGGATTATGGCGCTGGCGGGTCGGTTCGGCCTGCCGGTGGTGGCGCTTGTGGACACCACAGGCGCCTATCCCGGCCGCGGCGCGGAGGAGCGCGGTCAGGCCGAGGCCATCGCCCGCTCCACCCAAATGTGCCTCAGCCTCGGCGCGCCTCTCGTCTCTGTCATCATCGGCGAAGGGGGTTCGGGCGGCGCCGTCGCGCTGGCCGCGGCCAACCGGGTTTTGATGCTGGAGCATGCGGTCTATTCGGTCATCTCGCCCGAAGGGTGCGCGTCAATTTTGTGGCGCGATTCAGACAAAGCGAAAGACGCGGCCGCCGCGATGAAAATCAC
>JAJFIM010000368.1 GCA_021774995.1 Alphaproteobacteria bacterium
CAGATATTCATTGCCGCTGGCCCAGATGGCGCGCAGCTCGCCCATGGCTTTGCGAAATTCCATGTCCTCAAAATACTGAACGTATTTCTCAAGGCGCGCATCCAACTCTTTGATAAGATTGGCTTCCGCCTCCCCCGGTCCGCCGCCATCCGGGATCTCATCTCCAAATTTGGATTTGGTGAAGCGCAAGATTCGGTTGACGAAATTGCCCAGCACGTCAGCCAGATCCTTATTGATGGTCCCGGCAAAATGCTCCCAGGTAAAAGACGCGTCCGAGCCCTCCGGCGCGTTGGCCATCAGGTAATAGCGCCAGTAATCGGCGGGCAGAATTTCCAGCGCCTGATCCATGAAGATCCCGCGTTTCTGGCTGGTGGAAAACTTGCCGCCGTAATAGGTCAGCCAGTTAAAGCCTTTGATGTAGTCGACCACTTTCCACGGTTCGCCCGAGCCCAGCAGAGTTGTGGGAAAGCCGATGCTGTGAAAGGGCACATTGTCTTTCCCCATGAACTGGACATAGCGAACGTCTTTTGCCGCGTCGCCATACCACCAGGATTTCCAGTCGCGGGTCTCAGGGCTGGCGTCCGCCCATTCGCGCGTGGCGCCGATATATTCGATCGGCGCGTCAAACCAGACATAGAACACTTTGTTTTCAAAGCCGGGCCGGTCCACGGAGATCCCCCATTTAAGATCGCGCGTGATGCAGCGGTCATGCAGACCCTCGTTCAACCATTTAAGGGCGATGGAGGTGACCAGCACCGGCCAGTCGGTCTTGCCCTCAATCCAGGCGCGCAAGCGGTCCACCATTTTTGACTGCAAAAGATAGAGATGCCGGCTCTCCCGGACTTGCAAGTTGGTCCCGCCCGAG
The DNA here is from genome assembly GCA_021774995.1 of Alphaproteobacteria bacterium. Taxonomy (GTDB): domain Bacteria; phylum Pseudomonadota; class Alphaproteobacteria; order SMXP01; family SMXP01; genus JAJFIM01. Next base: position 866 of record JAJFIM010000368.1, read on the forward strand.
ATCGCCGAGCGGGCGTCAATGAGATCAACCGGGTCCAGCACGCTGGTGCAGTTCTCGCACTGGTCGCCCCGCGCATTTTCATAGCCGCATTTGGGGCAAGTCCCGACGATATAGCGGTCCGGCAAGAACCGGTCGTCATCCACCGAATAGACCTGCTCAACCACCCGCTCTTCAATGAGGCCCGCCGCGTCAAGCTGGGCGCAGAAATGCCGGGTCAGTTCGGCATTTTGCGGGCTTGAGGAGCGGCCGAAATAATCCCAGGAAAACCCGAAACGCGCGCCGACGTCTTTTTGAATCTCATGCTGCTCGGCGCAATAGGCGGCCACATCCTGACCCGCTTCGCGCGCAGCCAGTTCCGCCGGCGTGCCGTGCTCGTCCGTGGCGCATATGCACAGGACATCATGACCCCGCGCGCGCTGAAACCGCGCATAGACATCCGCCGGCAGCATGGAGCCCACCATATTGCCCAAATGTTTCACGCCATTGATATAGGGCAGCGCGCTGGTGATGAGAATTCTGCTCATAAAGGTCTTTCGCCAAAATGGGGTGAGGCCCAAGCGCCAATCCTGGCTTTTACGTGAGTTTAGCCGTCAGGGAAAGAGCGCGTCTTTGGGCGCCAACCATACCGTTGATTGAGCGCGCCGCCCGGCGTATAGAAAGGCCCTCTACTTAAGTGGCCGGCTTAGCTCAGCTGGTAGAGCACCTGATTTGTAATCAGGGGGTCAGAGGTTCGAGTCCTCTAGCCGGCACCAGCCTTCGCGCGTCCGATTCGTTTTGCGCGCGTCAAGTTACGGGCGGAACGGGCGGAACGCTCAAGCCTTTCAAATCAGAGGGGTTTTGGGCGCGCCTTGCGCCGGAAAAGACGGGGCCTCAAGCTGGCTTGCTTGATGAAACAATGCAAACCGCAGAGCGCCGCCCATGAACGTCCCCGTCAAACTAAACCCGCATGCCCCCATTTCATATGAAGAGCTGCGCGACGTGCTGAAAGGCGCGGACGGATCTGAACTGTCATCCGAAGTTCTCTCGAATTCTCTAGCCCATGCTGTGCATCTGCATTGGAGCGCCCCTTATGAAACGCGCGAATCCGCATATCAAGACGCCACTGACATCGGAATCACCAAGGGCCTTTTCATAGTCGCATCGCAGGACAGTATCGGAAACGTCAACGCAACAAAATACATTGGCTGCACCAGTGAAAATCTCCCATGGAATGTTCGAAATGAAGATATTGGATTCGAGTTGAGTGAGGAGGACAGAATATGGATCGGTTACCGAAAAGAAAACGATCAACCGTCAAACTCTGGAGGTCTTTCATCTGATTTGTTAGCCGTCAGATGGATTCTTAAAAGATGCTTCCAAAAAAAAGGGAGATCCAATCATACAGATTCATTTCCTAAAGATCGCGTCGTCATCCGCAATCACTGGCATGATGTGGACGGTAATACTTGCACGCCCAAAGGCAGAGTATTTGCCGATCTCATTGTCTATGTAAACGACAATGAAAAACGCGTCTTTGCCGCCTATCTCAAGAATCAATTCAACCACACCGACCTGAAAAAGAATGATGAGGGCGTCACATATCTTTATGCAAAGCCTCCACGAAGGGAGCCACCGCCGGAACCTGAGCCGTCAAAGAAAAAAACATATGACCGGATCACCAGCACATTGGCTGCATGGATGCTCAGCGCAGGCATTGGCGCATTTCTTTTTGCCGTTTACGGCGCGCCGCCGGCCATTATTGATGGCGCACTCCTCGCCAAAACAAAAACCGTGTTGGAAAGCGCACTGGGTCTGCAACAATTATATCTGGGCGCCGCGCCTTCCGCG
>JAJFIM010000369.1 GCA_021774995.1 Alphaproteobacteria bacterium
GTTGTTGAGTTGAGCCGCACGCCCGGCTTGGCGATGGCGTTTACGACGCCGGCACGTAAATTTAATGAAGAACGCGGCGCGCCCAATATGCATTTCTGGCTTTCGACAACGAACGCCCACTTTCTGGTCGATGAAATAGCCTCCGCGCTGACGTCAAGCGATCCTGACCATGAAGCTCTTTACAAAACCAACGCCGCAGGGATGAAACAACGCTTGGCGCTATTAAGGGAAGCGTTGAACACGCAGCTTCGCGACGTTCGGCGCGTCCCTTACATGACCTATCATGACGCCTATCGGTATTTTGAGGAAGAATTTGACCTTAATTCCCAAGGCGCGCTCGTCGCCAATCCGGATATACCGCTGGGCGCCGCTTCTTTAATGAAACTGCGACGCGATATAAACCGTTTGTCCCTTGCCTGCATTTTCTCTGAGCCGCAATTTGAGCCTCAGCTCATAAAAATACTCCTTCAAGATGGGCAAATTCGCACTGAAACGCTGGACCCCTTGGGAACCGGGATTGATCCAGGGCCAGATGGCTATTTTCTTCTCATGCAGCGCCTTGGCGCGGCTTTTCACCAGTGTTTGTCTCGCTAAGCTTATCACGCGGCTATATTTGACGAGAAGGCCTGAGGATTGCATAAATCCCGCCGCTGCAGATAGACTGGGTTTAGAACGAGAAAGGACGGCGCACATCCAATGGCTACCGGGCAACAAGAAATACGCGATCGAATTTACCAGTTTTTTTTAAGCGCGATGCAATTCCTTGTGCGCCTGCTGACAAAGATGGGGCTAACGCCAGACCAGGTCACCTGGACAGCGGCCGGACTCAATGTTTTCGTCGCTCTTCTCATCACGCAAAACATATTAATCGCCGCCGGCGTCTTATGGTTTATCGCCGGCGTTCTCGACTTGCTCGACGGCCTGATGGCGCGCAGCCTGGACCGGGCCACCCCTTACGGCGCCTTTCTTGACTCAACCATAGACCGCATCTCCGACGGCGTTGTCTTTTCCGCTATGGTTTATCTTTATGCGCAATCGGGCGACCCTTTGATGGCGGCCGTCACGGCTTTGGCGTTGCTGGGGTCGTTGCTGACCAGCTATACGCGCGCGCGCGCCGAGGCTTTGGGGGTCTCGTGCAGTGGCGGATGGGGCTCGCGCTTTGAACGCGTATTGCTGATCGGCGTGGGCCTTTGTTTTCAGGTGCTCACCATCGCAGTCATTATATTGCTGGCGCTGGGCGTCATTACCGTCGCTCAAAGAATGCTGGAAGCCAAGCGCGCGCTTGACGCCTGACGCCTCCGCGATCACGCGGATCTATCCCTTTGCGAGGAATTTTTCGGATTCGCCAAGCCCTGTTTTCCTTGCTAACATATTCTCCAATCGTAAGCACGATGACGCTGTCTTAATCAGGCGCCAAGTGGGGGAACCCTACGTGTTTTACCCTCCTTTGCGCCATAAATGCACATGGAAGGAGGACTCATGTCTGGCGACGGCAAAAATCCGCGCGTGATCGCGCTTGTTGGCCCGCAGTCAAGCGGCAAAACCAGCCTACTCGAAAGTATCCTTTGTCAAACATCGGCTCTTGAGCGCAGATCCGGCAATGGGGTGCGTCTATTTGGCGACGCCAGCTCCGAAGCCAAAGCCCGCGTCATGGGTACGGAGATCAATGTCGCCTCAACCCACTTTATGGGAGATGCGTATACATTTCTTGACTGTCCCGGATCGCTGGAATTGACTCAAGAGACCTACGGCGCGCTCCTGTGCGTTGACGCCGCCATCGTGGTCACCGAAACGGAATCCGATAAAATTATTGGCCTCTCCCCCCTCTTGAAATTTCTTGAAGACCGGCGCATTCCCCGCTTCATCTTTGTTAATAAAGTTGACAAAGCCTCCCAGTCCATACGGCAACTCGCCGCCTCACTTAATTCCGTTTCGCAAACCCCCGTCGTCTTGCGCCATATTCCCATCCGCAAAGATAATGAAATCACCGGGTTCATCGATCTCGCCAGCGAGCGGGCTTATGTTTACAACAAACACAAACCCTCAAAGTCCGTCGACCTGCCGTCCGGCGCCGAATCCGATGTGGAAGAAGCGCGCTACGCTATGCTGGAAACACTGGCGGACTATGACGAAAAATTGATGGAAGAGCTTCTTGAAGATATTCATCCGCCGCAAGAAGAAGTCTTTCAGGACCTGTCGCAAGATTTGCGCGAAGGCCGCATTATTCCAGTTCTGATGGGGTCCGCGCTCAATGAAAATGGCGTCCACCGCCTTCTCAAAGCCTTGCGCCATGAAGCGCCTGACATCAACAATCTTCAAAGCCGTCTGGACATAGCGGCGACAGGCGGCCCCCTGGTGCAGATTGTCAAAACATATCATATACCCCATATGGGAAAAGTCTCTTTGGCGCGGGTCTTGCGCGGCGAAATCAAGGAAGGCGATGCGCTGGACGGGGACCGCCCATCCGGTCTTTTCCGTTTGACCGGTGAAAAAACGGATAAAATAAAATCAGGGCGTTTAGGAGATGTGATTGGGCTCAGCCGTTTGGAAAAAGCAAAGACTGGCGATGTTTTGACAACCGGCGCCGGACCTGCTCCTTCGCTGCCGGCATTAAATATACTTCCCCCCGTCTTTGTCACCGCCCTGACCGCGCAAGACCGCAATGACGAAGTGAAACTCATCACCTCACTTGCCAAAATTTGCGAAGAGGACCCCTCTATCAGCTATGAACAAGTTGCCGATGTTCACCAAATCCACCTCAAAGGCCAGGGCGACGTTCATCTTGGCATAGCAACGGATCGCCTGCACTCAAAATATGGCGTGAACATAAACAAACAACAACCTAAAATCCCCTATAAGGAAACCATCCGCAAAGGAACGAAACATCATAGCCGCTACAAAAAGCAATCTGGAGGGCATGGCCAATTCGGCGATGTGGTGGTCGAAATTGAGCCGCTCCCCTTAGGGTCGGGATTTGCTTTCAAACAAAGTATTACCGGCGGCGCCATTCCCCGCCAATATATTCCAAGCGTTGAAGCTGGCGTAAGAGATTATTTAAGCGCTGGTCCCTTGGGCTTCCCGGTCGTCGATGTCGGCGTCAATCTGGTTGATGGTTCCTTTCACGCTGTGGACAGTTCCGATATGGCGTTTAAAACAGCCGGACGATTGGCGATGTCGGAATCTCTGCCAAGCTGCAATCCCGTGCTACTCGAACCGATTATGCATGTCAGCATCATGGCGCCTACTGAATTCACCGGGCAGATCAACTCTCTTATTTCCGGGCGCCGCGGTAAAATCCTGGGGTTTGACGCCCGCAAAGGCTGGCCCGGCTGGGAGACGATTGAAGCGCATATGCCGCTATCGGAAATGCACAATATGATTATCGACATACGCTCCACCACTTACGGCGCCGGGACATATACCTATACATTTGATCACTTAAGTGAACTGACGGGGCGACTTGCGAGCCAGGTCTTAGCTCAACACAGTAAGGCCGCCGAGTGACGCAGAGATGATCGCGCGCTGGGCGTCAAGCCCCAATGAGTTGCCGGAAATCGGCGGTGCGTACGCGTTGATGATTGAACTTGGGTCCACAGCGCGCCTGCCGCGTAAATTTGACGGCGCGCTATTGAAACCGGGCCGGTATCTTTATGCGGGCAGTGCGCGGGGGCCTGGCGGCATTCGGGCGCGCTGCGCCAGGCATTTGAAGGCGCACAAAACCCGCCGCTGGCACATAGATTGGCTGACAACCCAGGCACTAACCGTGCAAGCCCTGGCGCTGCCCCATACCGTGGAATGCGAAATCATAAGAATATTGTCCGAATTAGGAGAAAATACATTTCCTTTGCGCCATTTTGGCAGTTCGGATTGCCGGGTCTGCCCGGCGCATCTTGTGGAAACCACTCTTGGAGAACCCCGATTGCGCGCGATTTTAGGCGCCGCGTGATCCGCCTTGCCACTTACGATACTTACAAACGAGGAAAATGATGGAACGGCCGCAGATCATTGAAACGCGAAGCAAATTTTTGGTTTTCATTGCCTTTACGGCCAATCTCTACCTCATCGGTTTCGCGGCGGACGCCGGCCTGTCATTGGCTGAGGAAATTCTTCGCGCGGCAACCGGCGCCGATACTCTGACGAATATCCGCAATAATGTGGCGTGGAGTGTATTTGCTTACTCAATATTGATGCTGCCGATTCTCCTTTTTACGCCGCAATTGCCAAAGCTTGTCATTTTCCCGCTTATCGTCTTTGCCCTCTGGGCGGGACTGGGCGCGCCACCCTTCACGCCAACGCCCGATGATAGTTATGAGCAAATTTTGCTTATTCTATTGCAGGTCCTGTTTGCGCTCGGCGCTTTCTTGATTCTAAAAGTGCGCACCGGCGCGTTCTTTTTAAGTGCTTCTCTTCTGCCTAAAAAACAACACTTAATACGCCGCACCATTATTGCCGCGTTCGCTTTCGTCATTCTGACGCCTGTCGTGATTAGCGTTTTAGGCGTTGCCGGGCTGGTCTCCGCCGTGGAAACCGGAACCGGCAATTATGTGCGCTTTACGTCTTCCGGGATCAACATCACGGAGCGCGTTTTTTCTAACCGCAAGAAAGAAATCCGCCTGATCGGCATGGTGCATATGGGAGAGGGCGATGCCTATGAAGCGCTGTTCAATGGATTTCCCTCAAATGCACTTGTGCTGGCCGAAGGCGTCACGGATAAAGAAGGGCTCATGTCCGGAAACCTCTCCTATGATCGCGTCGCGAAAATTCTAGGTCTTCAGCAACAACCCGCTTTACAACAAAAAGAACGGGTGAAAAATGATGATGCGCCTTCCGGCGATCTTGAATATTTGCCTCCCCCCAATGAGAGTGAAATACAGATAGTTGACCGCCCCCATATCCTTACGGCGGATCGCGACATGAGCGATTTTTCTAAAATCACGATCCAGTTTCTTGGCGCGACGGCCAAGCTCTACAGCAGCACTTCTCTTTCCCAAGCAATAGAGCGTTTTACTGAGTTAAACGAAAATTTTTCCGAAGAAGACGTCAACGCTGTATTCGATGACATTCTGTATAAACGCAATGACGGCGTTTTAGCGGCGCTCGACGCCAATAGCGACGCTTACGATGCGATCATCATTCCGTGGGGCGCCATGCACATGCCGGGTCTGGAAGAGGGCCTGGCGGAACGCGGATATCGTTTAAAATCAGAAAAGACCCTGCCTCTCATCCGCTACGCCACGCTCCTCGCCCAGGCGAAAAAAGCATTGGCTTCAAGATAGACGGGCTTGATGAGATTTCAGTGTTCGCTTATGATCCGCTCCAAATCCGTCATCAAAATGACAATTCTCATATGGCCAGCCGGGCTATTTCCCGGCTTACCCGCGCGGGTTTAACGCCTCCAACCACAAGGACCTCTCATGACCGCAAAAAGCCCAACGCCCGAACAGATGGTGCGCGAAGATGGAACTTATCCAACTGTGCCACTGCGTAAAGACAACATCATGGTCGCCGTCGTGCAAACTCGCGTGAACGGCGTCAATGGCGACAACCCGGAACCTGACCGCAAAGCCAATCTTGATTACATGCTTGAGAGCATCGACATCGCCCAAGGCTATGGCGGCAAGTCGGACCTTCTTCTGTTTCATGAATTTCCCATCACGGGATTTAGCGTCTGGACGCGCAAACAACATGAAAATGTTTGCATTCAGGTGCCCGGTCCCGAAACCGACGCCGTTGGCGAGAAATGCAAACAGCACAATTGCTATGTGGTGTTCGGCACTTACGCGACGGACCCTGACTGGCCCGGCCACATCCTCCACCTCATGGTGATGATCGGTCCGGACGGGAAAGTCGTCGCCAAACATTGGAAACAGCGCAATGTCCGCGGCATGTTCCCCGGATCTGAAGGATATACCAGCGTTATTTACGACGTATACGATCAATTTGTTGAAATGTACGGCCTGGACGCCGTCATTCCGGTTGAAAAGACGGATATCGGAAATATCGCAATGTCCGCGGTGCAATTTGAACCGGAACTGTTTCGCTGCATGGCGTTCAAGGGCGCGGAAATCATTGCCCGCGTCGCAACCGGCGGATTCGAGTATGAGGATATGCGCCTTACCTCATATCACAACAGCCTCTACACCATGATCACCAATAACAGCCTTTCCATGTCGCCGAGCAGCGGCAAATCGGGCCGGTTGTTCTTTGACGAAGCCTCGCATGGCGGTTCCGGCCGCTCCGCCATTTTTGGGCCGCGCGGCGTTGAACTTGTCAAATGCGGACCTTTTGAACAACGCAGCTTGACGATGATTCCCATGAAGAGCTTCCGCGAGAAGCATCGCATCCCAGATGTGCATATGGAAATATACAAGCCGGTCTTTGACCAGTACAAAACGCGCTACGATCACAGTCTCTATCTGAAATACCTGCCCACAAGCGGCCATGACGCGTATAAATACTTCGCGAAAAACTCCAGATGGACGCATTATTGGTAGGACACTAAAGCCAGTGGGGCGGCAACAAACAACCTTGCCGCCCTTCTGCGCCGCTCAACTGCAGGCGGGGGTCTGGCACGCTTCCCTGTATTCTTTTATTAGCTGCGCCACAATTTCGGCAATTGGCTTCACCCGCCTGATGCCGCCGACGCCCTGTCCCGCTGACCAAATGTCCCGCCAGACTTTGCTTTTGTCTTTTTTATCTCTTCTGTCAAAGCCGATTTCCGGATTCGCTTCCCTTAGAACGGATGGGTCAACTCCCGCTTTGCGGATACTCGGCAATAAGTAATTCGCATTAATGCCGGTGAAGTAAGGCGATAGAACAATGTCGTTGACGTCTGAGTCGACAAGCATCTGTTTGTAAGCGCCGCTCGCCATGCTTTCATCCGTGGCGATAAAGCGCGTGCCCATATAGGCGAAATCAGCCCCCAGAACTTCCGCCGCGCGCACGCCGCGTCCGTCGACAATAC
>JAJFIM010000370.1 GCA_021774995.1 Alphaproteobacteria bacterium
CCCCAAGGCGGGCGAGGTGATGGTGGAGATCAAAGCCACCGGCATCTGCCACACCGACGCGTTCACTTTGTCTGGCGACGATCCGGAAGGCGCGTTCCCCGCCATCCTTGGCCACGAAGGAGCGGGCGTGGTGGTGGAGACCGGCTCCGGCGTGACGGACCTTCATGTCGGCGATCATGTGATCCCGCTTTACACGCCCGAATGCCGGAATTGCGATTATTGCCTTAATCCCAAAACCAATCTGTGTCAGGCGGTGCGCGAGACGCAAGGGCAAGGCGTGATGCCGGACGGAACCAGTCGTTTTTCGTTCAAAGGCAAACCGCTGCTTCATTATATGGGCTGCTCGACCTTTGCCAATTACACGGTGTTGCCTGAAATCGCTCTGGCGAAGATCCGGGACGACGCTCCCTTCGACAAGGTGTGCTATATCGGCTGCGGCGTCACCACGGGGGTGGGCGCGGTGATGTTCACGGCAAAAGTCGAGCCCGGTGCGCGCGTCGTGGTGTTTGGTCTGGGTGGTATCGGGCTGAACGTCATTCAGGGCGCGCGGATGGTGGGCGCGCGGCAGATCATCGGCGTTGATCTTAATGATTCCAAAAAAGCCTTGGCGGAAAATTTCGGCATGACGGATTTTGTCAATCCCAAAGATATCAAGGGCGATGTGGTGGGGCATCTGGTGGAGTTGACCGGCGGGGGCGCGGATTATTCATTTGAATGCATTGGTAATGTCACCACCATGCGCCAGGCTTTGGAGTGCTGCCACAAGGGTTGGGGGCAATCGGTGATCATCGGTGTTGCGGGTGCTGGTCAGGAAATCAGTACACGGCCCTTTCAGCTCGTGACCGGGCGCGTGTGGCGGGGGTCTGCCTTTGGCGGCGCGCGCGGGCGCACGGATGTGCCGGCCATTGTCGATATGTATATGGAGAGACGTCTCAATATCGACGATCTGATCACGCATACGATGCCATTGGAAGACATCAACAAAGGCTTTGACCTGATGCATAGCGGCGAATCAATCCGCTCAGTGGTTGTCTTTTAAACGCGCGCAGTGGGGCCGCGGGACATCATGAAATAAGCGAGCAGGCTGAGCACCAGGATATCGGGCTGCGAAGCGATTGAGCCGGCCGTCTCGCTGCTGAGGCCCATGTCGGCCCACGCGCTCAATGGCGCGCCGGTGAGGAGCGTGGGGATGCCGATCAACGCGCCCGTCCGCGTGATGAAATTACCAAACACGCCGCCAACCACAATCAGCGTGGCGGTTATTAATTGCGCGGCCGCGACGAGGGTGGCGGCGTCTTCGGGCAGGGAGGCGGATTGCAAAGCGCTGATGATCTCGGGCAGTTTTTCGGCGCAATCCCAGCCGAAAATGCCGGCCAGGCCAAAGCGCAACGGCCAGTGGGCGCGCCGGTCAAGAGCGTTGAGACGCGAAGGGTTTGTATAAAGGTCGCTTGAGTAATTAAGTGTTGCGGGCATGGGACTTCTCCAATAATTCGTAAGCGGCGGTAATGCCGAAAAACGCGATTTAAAGGAGGACGCACGGGTTCAAAGCACCGGCGTTTTAAAAGCCGTCATTCATGAACCACCCCATTTTTATGAATTCGTGGCTGACGCAGATGCTAAAGCTTTGCAGATGCGGCCTCCATCACTAAAAATAGAGGGAACAGCCGAGACAACGCAAATCACGTGAGCGCACAATTTGTTGAGGATAATCGCGTGCGCAAGCGCCGAATGTTCAGCTTTCATTCATGTCCAATTTTGCGGCTATTTTTGCGGCGAGATCGAAAAAGATTTGCGCCTCGGGGCTTTCCGGCGCGCTGGCGGCAATGGGTTTTCCTTCATCTGACGTTTGTCTGATTTTCGGCAGCAAGGGGATCTCGCCCAGAAAATCGCACCCCAGCTCTTCAGCCGTCCGGCGCACGCCGCCTTCGCCGAAGATGAAGGTTTTTTCGCCCGATTCGGGACTGACGAAATAACTCATATTCTCGATCATGCCCAAAATAGGCACGCGGGTTTTAGTGAACATGGCGAGCCCTTTGCGCGCGTCGATGAGAGCGATTTCCTGGGGCGTTGAGACGATGATAGCGCCCGCAAGGGCCACGCGCTGCACCAGGGTGAGTTGCGCATCGCCGGTGCCTGGCGGCATGTCCACAACCAAAACGTCCAATTCTCCCCAATCCACGTCGCGCAACATTTGGGTGAGCGCGCTCATCACCATGGGTCCGCGCCAGATCATCGGCGTGTCTTCGTCAACCATGAAACCGATCGACATGGTTTTAAGGCCCCAAGCCTCCATGGGTTTCAGGCGCTTGCCGTCGGATTCAGGCGCGCCTGTGAGACCCATCAGACGCGGCACTGACGGCCCGTAAATATCCGCGTCCAGAAGGCCCACGCGTTTGCCTAATTTGGCGAGGCCAATGGCCAGATTGATGGCGACAGTTGATTTGCCCACCCCGCCTTTTCCGCTGGCCACCGCAATGGTGTGGGTAATGCCGGGCAGGGGTTCGTTGCTCAGAGCCGCTTTGGGGGCGCCGGTCGCGGCGGCTTTGCGGCTCAGACCCGGCCGGGGCGGTTGCGGCGTGGATTGCGGCGGCGGCGGCGCGGCCATAGGCTCATCCGCGTGCGCCGTGAGCACGGCCGTGACTGACAGCACGCCCGGCGCTTTGTACGCGGCTTCTTCGCAGGCTTTGCGCAACGGCTCCTGCGCAGCACCGGTTTTTGGGTCAACTTCTATGGCGAATCCAACATGACCCTCTTTCACCACCAACCCTTGAATCAGCCCGGCGGCGACAACATCCCGTGTTTCGCCAGCGGCGTTAGCCTTCACCTGGGAGAGGGCGTTGAGAATATGCTCTTTTGTCGGAGAAACCATGGCGTTCCTTTTATCTGCTGACTGGGATAGATTTAAAAAATCAAGCCCTTGAATGCAGCGATTTCTTAGCTAAATCACCTGAAATATTGTTGCTCAGTGTTTGCGGTGTTTCATTGCGCGCGACCAAGGACTGTCTTATAACCTCAACTATTCCTCAGCCGCCGGTTAATCAACGCTGGGTTAAACGCAAAATGTAATGCAGTCCCTTGCCCGAGCCATCATCACGTGATGTGCATACATCAAGTGAACACAAGAGAGAAGGATCTTCATGCCCTGGAATGACAACAATAATGGCGGTAATAGCGGCGGCCCCTGGGGGCAAGGCCCGTCAGGGGGAAGGAGTGGCGGCCCGCAACAACCGGATTTGGAAGAATTACTGAGGCGCGGCCAGGATAAGTTTCGGCAAGCCCTGCCGGGGGGGAGCGTCGGCGGTCCCGCCATTATTGTCGGTCTGCTCATTCTTATCGGGGTCTGGGCCGTCAGCGGGTTTTATACAGTGCAGCAAGAAGAGCAGGGGGTTGTTCTACGGTTTGGGAAATATGATCGCATCACCCAACCGGGTCTGCACTATCACATTCCCTATCCGGTCGAAGAAGTCTATACGCCAAAAGTTCTGACCAATAACCAGATCAATATAGGGTTTAATCCGGCGGGCCGTGACATCCCGCAAGAGAGCCTGATGCTGACGGGTGATGAGAACATCGTGAATGTCCATTTTTCTGTTTTCTGGCAAATCAATCCGGCCGAACTGGACACCGGCGAAGGCGTGAAGCCGAGCGGGGCGGCGGACTATCTTTTTAACGTGCAAAACCCGGACCAGGCGGTCAAAGCGATTGCCGAAAGCGCCATGCGCGAAGTTATCGGGCGCAATGATCTGCAGCCGATCATTACCGAAGGACGGAAGATTGTTGAACAAGACGCACAGGCTTTGATTCAGACAACGGTCGACGCCTACGGCACGGGCATTTTGATCACGCAGGTGCAATTGCAAAAAGCCGATCCGCCTGATCAAGTGATCGACGCCTTCCGGGATGTGGTGGCGGCGCGGCAGGATCAGGATCGCAAAGTCAATGAAGCGCGCGCCTTTGCCAATAAAATTGTTCCTGAAGCCCGCGGCGAGGCGCAACAGACTATTCAGCAGGCCGAGGCCTATCGCGCCCAGACGGTGGTTGACGCCAATGGGGAGGCGTCACGGTTTAATTCCATCTACCAGGAATATAAGCAGGCAAAAGACGTCACCCGCGAGCGAATGTTTTTGGAAACCATGGAACGCGTGTTGAAGGATAAAAATAAGATTGTGATTGATGACAAGGCGGGATCTGGCGTGGTTCCTTATCTGCCTTTGCCTGAGTTGAATCAGCGTATGAATAAGGGAGATAAATAATGAATCCGAAAGCTCTCTTTTCCCTAATTATAGTGGGCGCCCTTGCTATTGGGGGCATGCAGTTTTTTTTCACCGTCCATCAGACCGAGCAAGCAATCGTCTTGCAGTTTGGCGAAGTCAAAGACGTGATCAAGGAACCTGGTTTAAAAACCAAAATTCCTTTTATTCAAAACATTGTCTTTATCGACAAGCGCCTTCTTGATCTTGATTTGCCTACTGAAGAAGTAATCGCCTCTGATCAGGAGCGCTACATCGTTGACGCTTTTGCGCGGTTTCAGATCAATGATCCCTTGAAATATTTTCAGACGGTCAACAATGAAGCAAATGCCCGTCAAAGACTCTCGAGATTTCTGAATTCAAACCTGCGCCGTGTGCTTGGCGGCGTTTCATCAGTTGATATCGTTTCCGGTCAGCGAGCGGATTTGATGAATGTCATAGCAGACGGCGTCAACCGCGAAGCGGAATCGGCGGGGCTTGGCATCGTCATTCGAGATGTTCGCATT
>JAJFIM010000038.1 GCA_021774995.1 Alphaproteobacteria bacterium
CCGGCTGTCCGGCTGGGTTCACCGCAAGAGGGATCATGGCGGGCTGTTGTTCATTGATTTGCGCGATCATTATGGTCTGACGCAATGCGTGATCGAGCCCGAGAGCCCGAATTTTGCGCAAGCCGAGGGCGTGCGCACCGAGAGCGTGTTGACCATCACGGGGTCCGTCGTGGCCCGGACAGACGAAACCGTCAACGAAAACCTGCCGACCGGCCATATTGAAATTCGCATCGACGAATTGACCGTGCAATCGGCTGCGGAAGAACTGCCTTTGCCGGTTTTTGGCGAACCAGATTACCCGGAAGACATACGGCTGCGCTATCGGTTTTTGGATTTGCGCCGGGAGACCTTGCACAAAAACATTATGCTGCGCACCGCCATTGTCGGCGCCATCCGCAAAGGCATGGATGCGCGCGGCTTTTTTGAATTTCAAACGCCGATCCTGACAGCGTCTTCGCCGGAAGGGGCGCGCGATTTTCTTGTGCCAAGCCGCCTCCATCCCGGTCAGTTTTATGCCTTGCCGCAAGCGCCGCAGCAGTTCAAGCAATTGATCATGGTGGCGGGATTTGATCGCTATTATCAGATTGCCCCGTGCTTTCGCGACGAAGACGCGCGGGCCGACCGCAGCGCGGGCGAGTTCTATCAACTTGATCTGGAAATGTCTTTCGTTACGCAAGAAGACGTGTTCGAAGCGGTGGGTTCGATGGTCGCCGGCGTGTTTGCGCAATTTGCCGAGACGCGCGGCGTCACCGCGCATCCCTTTCGCCAAATTCCTTATAAGCAATCGATGCTGAAATACGGCAATGACAAACCGGACCTGCGCAATCCGATTGAAATCGTCGACGTCACGGATCTTTTTGCGCGCGATGAAGTGACCTTCAAAGCCTTTAAAGGACAGATCGAAGCGGGCGGGGTGGTGCGCGCCGTCCCGGCCCCCGGCGCGGCCGACAAGCCCCGCAGTTTTTTCGACAAGCTCAACGAGTGGGCGCGAAAGGATATGGGCGCGGCGGGACTGGGCTACGTTATTTATGAAGAGAAGGACGGCGTGCTGACCGGCAAAGGCCCCATCGCCAAATTTATCCCTCAGAATGTTCATGAGGAACTGGGTAAACGGGCCGGGATCAAGGCGGGCGACGCGCTGTTTTTTGCCTGTGACAAGGAAAGCGCGGCGGCGGCGCTGGCGGGCGCGGCGCGCACGCGCATCGGCGAGGGGCTTGATATTTGCGAGAAAGATACATTCAAATTCTGCTGGATCACCGATTATCCGCTGTATGAATATAACGAGACGGAAAAGCGCATTGATTTCAGCCACAATCCCTTCTCCATGCCTGAAGGGGGCCTGAGGGATCTCGAGGAAAAAGATCCGCTGGATATCATTGGCCATCAATATGATTTGGTGTGCAACGGGCATGAGCTGGGCTCCGGCGCCATTCGCAATCATAAACCCGAAATCATGTTCAAGGCTTTTGAGATCGCCGGTTACTCGAAAGAGCAAGTTGAAGCTGAATTCAGCGGGATGCTGAACGCCTTTCAATACGGCGCGCCGCCTCATGGAGGGATTGCACTGGGTGTAGACCGCATCGTGATGCTGATGGCGGGCCAAGTGAATATCCGGGAGGTAACGATGTTCCCGATGAATCAGCAGGCGGAGGATTTGATGATGGACGCGCCGTCAGAAGTCAAAGCCCACCAATTGCGCGAGCTGCATATTCGCGTTGTCGCGCCGCCAAAAGCGGACGGATAGAGGCGTTTTATAAATTCGTCATACCTCTGCGGCTTAACCGCGGAATCCACAAAGCGCCTCAGTTGAAGATGGACCCCGCGATCAAGTCGCGGGGTGACAGAAGGGGGAAAGGGTCGCGGGGTGACGCATGGGGAAAGGTCGCGGAGTGACAGTGAGTGTGTAGAATGGGCAAAAATTGCCTCAAGAACACCCCGTTGTGGTCCCGCAAGTTTCGCACTTTAGGCAGGTGCCGTTGCGCACCAGTGTGAAATTGCCGCACGAGCTGCAGGCGTCGCCTTCATAACCTTTGAGGCGCGCCTCATGCGCGTGCCGTTGGATCCTGACTGATGATGATCCGCCCCCGCCGCCATGGGACGCCTGTTCAACGGCTTTGGCGACCTCGTCAAAAGCGGATGTTTCAGTTTCGGCTTCAGCAACGCCCGCGCTCCGGGCGGTGGCCTCGCGTTTGAAGACGATGAGATTGCTGGGCAGATTTGAGCGGATATAGCCCTGGCTGGCGACGCTGCGCACCGCATTGATCACTGCGGATTGATCTTTTTCTGAAGGCGTTTTGCTCTGGTTATCACCATCGCCGATCGCGTCGAATTTAAGATCATCCGGCTGGACGTGAGCCAGATCATCCCGGCCGAGATAGGAAACAGCCAATTCGCGGAAAACATAATCAAGAAGTGACGTTGCGTTTTTAATGGTTGCGTTGCCTTGCACCAGACCGGCGGGTTCAAATCGCGTGAATGTAAAGGCCTCTACGAATTCTTCCAAAGGAACGCCATATTGCAGACCTATGGAAATGGCGATGGCGAAGTTATTCATCAGGGAGCGGAAGGCCGCGCCTTCTTTGTGCATATCAATGAAAATTTCGCCGAGTGAGCCATCTTCGTATTCGCCGGTTCTCAAATAAACTTTATGCCCCCCGACGCTGGCCTTTTGGGTGTAGCCTTTCCGTCGATGGGGCAGCCGGTTGCGCTCATGTTCTTTTTCTATGATGCGTTCGATGATTTTTTCAGTGACGACTTGCGTGCGCTGCACGGCGGGCGCTTCCGTGCGCAATGCCGCTTCTAATACATCTTCGGCTGCGTCTATTTCTTCGTCTGCGTCATCGCTTCCCAGCAATTGCGCGTTAAGGGGCTGGCTCAGTTTTGATCCATCGCGGTAAAGGGCGTTGGCTTTTACGCCAAGACGCCAGGACATGATATAGGCGTTTTTACATTCTTCGACCGTGGCGCTGTTTGGCATGTTGATGGTTTTTGAGATGGCGCCGGAAATAAAGGGTTGCACGGCGGCCATCATCTTGATGTGGCTTTCAACGGACAAAAAGCGTTTTCCAATGCGCCCGCATGGATTGGCGCAGTCAAAAACCGGCAGGTGCTCCTCTTTGAGATATGGCGCTCCTTCAAGGGTCATGGCGCCGCAGCAATAGAGATTGGCGCTTTCAATTTCCTGGGCGCTATAGCCTATGGCCGAGAGGAGGTTGAAATTATAATCATTCAACTGATCTTCGCTAAGACCCAGCTTCTCGCGGCAAAATTCCAATCCTAATGACCATTGATTAAACGCGAAACTGATATCGAAAGCCGTGGCCAATGCGTCTTCTACCGCTTTGATTTCAATTTCGCCAAAGCCTTTTGCCTCCAAGGTCTCATGATTAACGCCGGGCGCGCCTTTGAGCGTTCCGGCGCCAACTGCGTAGTCGGCGATCTCCTGAATTTCGTCTTGTGCGTAGCCTAATGTTTGCAATGCTTCGGGGACAGTGCGGTTGATGATTTTGAAATAACCGCCGCCCGCTAACTTTTTGAATTTCACCAGGGCAAAGTCGGGCTCGATTCCGGTGGTGTCGCAATCCATCACCAGGCCGATCGTTCCTGTGGGCGCGATCACGGAGACTTGCGCATTGCGAAAGCCATAAGCCGTCCCGAGATCCAAGGCGCGGTCCCAGGCTTTGCGGGCGTGGACGACGAGTGCGTCATCGGGACAGTTAGACGCATCCAGTGGTACGGGGGCAATGTGCAGCCCCTCAAAATCGAGCGTTCCCATGGCCGCTTGTTTGTGGTTGGCGATAACGCGCAACATCGCCCGCGAATTTTTCTGGTAACCGGGGAAGGCGCCTAATTGCAGCGCCATTTCAGCGGACGCGGCGTAGGCGACGCCGGTCATTATGGCGCTAAGGCAAGCTGCAATGGCGCGGCCTTTTTCGCTGTCATACGACAAGCCTTGGGCCATCAGGAGGCCGCCGATATTTGCAAAGCCCAAGCCCAGCGTGCGGAAATCATAAGACCGCTGCGCAATTTCCGCCGATGGGAATTGCGCCATATAGACCGATATTTCAAGGGTAATCGTCCACAGTCTCACGGCGTGCTCAAAACTTGCAATATCAAAGGATGAATCGGCGTTTCGAAACGCCATGAGATTTAATGACGCGAGATTGCAGGCTGTGTCGTCTAAAAACATATATTCAGAGCACGGATTAGAAGCGCGAATCTCGCCATCCGCCGGACATGTGTGCCAATCATTAATCGTGGTGCTGAATTGCAGTCCCGGATCGGCGCTCTGCCAGGCCGCCTGGCCGATGCGATCCCATAAATGGCGCGCCTCGACCGTCTCCATGATTTCTCCGTCGGTGCGGCGCATAAGAGACCACTTTTCATCATTTTCCACGGCGTCAAGGAAATCGTTTGGAATGCGCACAGTGTTGTTGGAGTTTTGCCCCGAAACCGTGCGATAGGCTTCTGAATCCCAATCAGTGTCGTAGGTTCTGAACTCAATCGAGGTATAGCCTTGCCGGGCGAATTGGATCACGCGCTGAATGGAGTTTTCCGGGACCAGCACTTTTTTAGCGGCGCGGATTTCACGTTTGAGGGCCGGGTTTTTTGCAGGATCAAAGCAATCGCCTTCTTCCCCTTCGCAATTGACACAGGCTTTCATAATCGCGCCCAGATGCTTATGCGCAATCTTGGAGCCTATAACCAGAGACGCCACTTTTTGTTCTTCAATGACTTTCCAGTCGATGAAATCCTCAATATCCGGGTGATCAATATCAACGATAACCATTTTGGCGGCGCGCCTTGTGGTGCCGCCCGATTTGACGGAACCGGCCGCCCGGTCGCCAATGCGCAAAAAACTCATGAGGCCGGAGGATTTGCCGCCGCCGGCAAGGGGTTCTTCAGCGCCTCTGAGAGTGGAAAAATTTGTGCCCGTGCCCGATCCATATTTAAACAGCCGCGCTTCGCGCACCCACAAATCCATGATGCCGCCTTCATTCACCAAATCGTCATTGACGCTCTGGATAAAACAGGCGTGGGGCTGGGGCCGCTCATAGGCGCTTTGCGATTGCGTTAAAGAACCGCTATCGGGATCAACGTAAAAATGACCCTGCGCCGGACCGTCAATGCCATAAGCCCAGTGCAGACCGGTGTTGAACCATTGCGGGGAATTGGGCGCCGCTTTTTGAGTCGCGAGCATGAAGCGCATTTCATCGTAAAATGCTTTGGCGTCATCTTCGCCGTCGAAATAGCCGCCCTTCCAGCCCCAATATGTCCAGGCGCCGGCGAGGCGGTCGAATACCTGCTTGGCGCTCGTTTCGCACGACGGCGGGGGCGTTTCATTCTGATCAGAGTCAAGACCGCTTTTCGCCGGTTCATGGCGCCTGAGCCATGCGGGAACGCCGTCTTCTTCAACCGCTTTGAGAGCGGCCGGAATACCCGCCTTGCGAAAATATTTTTGCGCCAGGATATCACAGGCCACCGGACTCCAGTCGTCCGGCACCTCCATATCGTCCAATTGGAAAATGAGTGAGCCGTCGGGATCACGTATTTCGCTGCTGGTGCGGCGAAAGTTCAGGCCGTCATAGGCTGATTTCGTGTCATTGGTGAAGTGACGTTGAATGCGCATCTAATATATCCAGCCTAATCGTCGTGAAGAGTATTGCTCATCGTCCGGCTGTCCGCCAGATATTCCGTGAACGCCCATAAACCCCCAAAACCCCGAGAGACGAGTTCACCAGTCAAGGTTATGGAGATCCGCTAAATAGAGAGATGGAGTTTAAGTGTGGCAGCCCGAGAAAGCACACCATATGATGTGCCATCCCCCTTAA
>JAJFIM010000371.1 GCA_021774995.1 Alphaproteobacteria bacterium
GATGGTGATGCCTGGCGACAATGTTGAGATGAATGTTGAGCTTGTTGTGCCGATTGCGATGGAAGAGAAGCTGCGTTTCGCCATCCGCGAAGGCGGACGCACCGTCGGCGCCGGCGTCGTCGCCGAAATTATCGAATAGGAGCGCTCGATTGAGCCCGCGGTTTAGGAGTGTAGCTCAGTTGGCAGAGCACCGGTCTCCAAAACCGGGTGTCGGGGGTTCGAATCCCTCCACTCCTGCCAGGGTCAGCGCTTAAAGAACAGGATGTAAAGCCAAATGGCAAAAACAGGTCCGTTAGAGTTCATACAGCAGGTGCGTCAGGAAGCCTCGAAGGTAACCTGGACCACCCGTAATGAAACTTTCGTTACCACGGTGATGGTGTTCATTATGGTGGCGCTGGCGTCGGTGTTTATTCTCTTGGTGGATCAGGTTTTAGGGACGGCTGTGAAGTTTTTTCTGGGTCTCGGCAGTTAAGACAAAGCTTAAGGATAACGACTTCGATGACGCATCACTGGTACATTGTTCACACCTATTCGAATTTCGAAGCCAAGGTGGCTGAGGCTATCAAGGAACAGGCTCAGATTCAGGGTCTGGGGGATGAGTTCGAAGAAGTTTTGGTGCCGACGGAAGAGGTGGTCGAGATACGCCGCGGGCAAAAAGTGAATGCGGAGCGAAAATTCTTCCCGGGCTATGTTCTGGTCAAGATGAATCTCACCGATGAAGCTTACCATCTGGTCAAGAATACGCCAAAGGTGACCGGCTTTTTAGGGTCGCAAAACAAACCGGCTCCGGTGAGCGAGGGGGAGGTGAACCGCATTCTCCATCAGGTTCAGGAAGGCATTGAAAGGCCCAAGCCCTCCATCACCTTCGAAATTGGAGAGAATGTCCGCGTATGCGACGGGCCTTTCGCGTCGTTTAACGGGCTTGTGGAAGAAGTTGATGAAGAGCGCGCCCGGCTCAAAGTCGCGGTGTCGATCTTTGGGCGGGCAACGCCGGTTGAGCTGGAATACGCGCAGGTGGAGAAAGCCTAAAAGAGAGTTTTACGAAGAGCGATCTGAAAAAAGACGTAAATTTTTGGATCGCGCACTGGCGCTATACCCCTTTTTTGCAGGCCGCCGGTCTGACGTTTAGGGGGAGCCGAGAGAGGAAGAAATGGCTAAGAAAATTACAGGATATGTGAAATTACAAGTACCGGCGGGTGCGGCTAATCCTTCGCCGCCGATCGGACCGGCATTGGGGCAGGCGGGGCTCAATATTATGGAGTTCTGCAAATCGTTTAACGCCAAAACGGACGGTATGGAAAAGAACATGCCGATTCCAACCGTAATCACGGTCTATGCCGACAAGTCATTTACATTTGTGACGAAAACACCGCCCGCCTCATTTTACCTGAAAAAGGCGGCCAAGTTAAACAAGGGAAGTTCCGAGCCGGGGCGTGAAGTTGCAGGTTCTGTGACCATGGCGCAGGTCAAGGAAATCGCCGAAACTAAAATGGTGGATCTCAACGCACGGGACATCGATCAGGCATGCAAAATCATTGCAGGTTCCGCCCGTTCGATGGGCCTGGAAGTGAGAGGTTAAGAACCATGTCTAAACAACCCAAAAGAATGAAAGCCGCCCGTGAAGGCATTGATCGTAACGCGCTTTACACGTTGGATGAGGCGGTAAAATTAGTGAAGGCCCGGGCAACGGCGAAATTTGATGAGACCATTGAAATCGCGATGAACCTGGGCGTTGATCCGCGTCATTCCGATCAGACGGTGCGCGGCGTGTGCTCATTGCCCAATGGCACGGGCCGGTCTGTGCGCGTTGCAGTCTTCGCCAAAGGCGCTAAGGCGGACGAGGCCAAGGCGGCGGGCGCAGATATCGTCGGGGCGGAAGATCTGGCCGAGCAGGTTCAAAAAGGCGTGCTGGACTTTGACCGCTGCATTGCGACGCCGGATATGATGCCGGTGGTGGGGCGTTTGGGTAAAATTCTGGGCCCGCGTAATATGATGCCAAATCCCAAAGTGGGGACGGTGACCAATGATCTGGATGAGGCGATTAAAGCGGCAAAGGGCGGCGCCGTTGAGTTTCGCGTCGAAAAAACAGGAATTATTCATGCCGGCGTCGGCAAGGCGAGCTTCGATGAGGCCGCGTTGATTGAGAATATAAAATCTTTCTCAAACGCCGTCATGAAAGCCAAGCCGAGCGGCGCCAAAGGCGCTTATATGAAACGCGTTGCGTTGAGCTCTACGATGGGGCCGGGCGTCAAAATTGAACCGTCTTCGGTTGTTGGGAGATGAAGCGGCGATACGACTATTGGAGGAAAGTGAGTTTCCCACCAGCTTCTTGCTGATGGGAGAAGAAAGCCGGATGAGTTTTTAAGCGAACTTTACGGTTTTCAACCTGTCCGAGACTGCAGGCGCCAAGGTAAGAGGGACGCGGGCTTTGAGTGCGTTTCTTCGAACGGAGGCTTAAAGATAAGGCCTGCACAGACGGGGGAAGAGAACGAGTGCGGTTAAGATCCCGCCTCACAAAGGGCTTCTTGAAACGGACCCTATGTGCGCAAGGATTTTTAAGTGTTGGTTCGGTCCCTTGGGCAGGCAAATGAGCGGCATCCGCCTTT
>JAJFIM010000372.1 GCA_021774995.1 Alphaproteobacteria bacterium
CCCGAAGAATATGATGCGGACGAGCAGGAAGAGGCGTATAGCCGCGGACCGTTTCTCTTCGTAGTTGCTGTCATTGTGCTGGCCGCTTTTGGCGGCGTGGTGTATGCCGCGTATCAGCAGGGTCTGCATCAGGGGCAGCGCATGGCGCCGCCGGTGATCGTTGCTGAAGCCGGCCCAGAAAAAATTGATCCTGAAAACCCCGGTGGATTTGAAGAACCCTTTCAAGATACTTTAGTTCTGAATGGGGAGAGTGACGCGGCGCCTGGACAAGAAAACCTATTGCCGCCGCCAGAAGAGCCGGCCGAGTTGCCCGCGCCGCCAGAAGAAAATGCGGCTGCGTTGGACGAGGCGCCTTCCCTGCCGGAAATGAATGACGTTGCCGAAGCGGCGCCTGCCGCCCAAGAGAGCGCGCCGGTCTCCCCCGATCCCGTTATCGTACCGCGCCCCGATCCGGCGCCGCCCGAAGCCGCGCCGCCCGCCACAATGGAGGATATGATCGCATCTACCGATATTCCCTCTGTCCCGGAACCAAGAGATGAGCCGGAAGTTTTAATTCCCGTTGATCCCGTTGTGACGGGTTCGCTGCCGGCGCAGTCTGCCTCTTCGGGCGCTTACGTCGTTCAGGTGGCGTCCGTGCCGCAAAATGCGCTCGCCGAGGCAAAGCGGGACGATGTGGCTCAAAAACACAGCACTGTTCTGGCGGACCTTCAACTTGAGGTTCATAAGGCGGATCTGGGCGCGAAGGGCACCTATTATCGCGTGCGGGTGGGGCCTTTTGAAACGCGTCCGCAAGCCGTGGATCTGTGCGAGACCCTTAAAGCGCGGGGGCAGGACTGTTACGTTACCAAGCCATAAAGGCTTGCGCCAACCTAAGAAAGTAGTGAACCCCTCGTGTCTCAGACGGCTGTCATTTTTGGATGTGCGGGCACTGAATTGAGCGCAGAGGAACGCGTTTTTTTCAAAGATGCGGACCCGTATGGCTATATACTGTTTAAACGCAATTGCAGCGCGCCCGATCAAATCAAAGCGCTTACAGATTCCTTTCGCGAACTTGCCGGACGCGATACCCTCCCCATCCTGATTGACCAGGAAGGCGGCCGGGTGGCGCGTCTGCAATCGCCGACCTGGTATAAGGCGCCGCCCGCCGCCCGGTTTGGCGAGATATTAGGGGATGATCTGGAAAGCGCCGGTGAAGCCGTCCGCCTCAACAGCCGACTGATCGGCCATGATCTCACCCAACTCGGCATTACGGTTGATTGTCTGCCTGTCCTCGACGTGCCGGCGCAAGACAGCCATGAGATCATCGGCGACCGGGCGTACGGGTCTGATCCGGACGTGGTCGCAAAACTGGGCCGCGCGGCCGCCTTGGGGCTTCTTGATCTGGGCGTGCTGCCGGTGGTGAAACACATCCCCGGTCACGGCCGGGCGCAAAGCGACTCGCATCTTCAACTCCCTCATGTCGATACTGGGCGGGGAGAGTTGGAGAAAACAGATTTTCGGCCCTTTGCCGCTTTGAATGATTTGCCTATGGCGATGACGGCTCATGTGGTGTTCGAGTCCATTGACCCTTACCGGCCGGCCACGCATTCACTGACGGTGATCGAGCAAGTTATTCGCGGATTTATCGGTTTTGACGGCCTGCTGATGAGTGATGATTTGTCCATGAAGGCGCTTTTGGGATCGTTTGAAGAGCGCGCGTCGCATGCGCTGGAGGCGGGATGCGATGTCGCGCTTCATTGTAATGGCGAAATGACTGAGATGAAGTCTGTCATGCTCGGGGTCTCGGCTTTGAGCGGGCGCGCGCTGGAGCGGGCCGAAAAGGCGCTTTTAGAGATGAACAAAGCCCATGAGCCGTTTGATCCGGGGCAAACTTTGTCCCGCCTGGCTGGTTTGCTCGATGGATCGCAGACACACATTGTCGCGTGAAATATGATAGATTGAGAACCCATGAATGAGTCGCTTGATAACCCTGACGCCGAGGAGGCGGTATCGACTGCGCCGGCAATGACCGCCGCGCTGATTGTCGATGTCGATGGCTATGCGGGGCCGCTAGATGTTCTGCTGATGCTGGCGCGGGCTCAAAAAGTTGACCTCAAGAAAATTTCCATTCTGGCTCTGGTTGAGCAATATCTGGCGTTTATTTCGGCCGCGAAGCGCATGCAGTTGGAGTTGGCGGCCGATTATATCGTGATGGCGTCGTGGCTTACTTATTTAAAGTCCAAGCTATTACTGCCCGAAGTTGAGAAAGAGGGTGAAGAGCCAACCGGCGAGGAACTGGCGGCCCGGCTGGCGTTTCAACTGCAGCGGTTGCAGGCCATGAGGGATGTGGGCGCGCGGCTGATGGCGCGTGACCGCTTGGGGGTGAATGTGTTTAAGCGCGGCATGCCCGAAGGTCTGCGCGTGATTAGAACGCCGTCCTATCAGGCAAACATTTATGACCTCCTCAAGGCCTATTCGGATCAGCGCATCACGGTGATCAGTCATGAAGATTTCAAGGTTAAACGCCCCCCTGTTTTTGCCATTGAAGACGCCCGAAAACGCATTGAGCGCATGTTCGGCAAAATGAAGGAATGGAGTACGCTGGACTCTCTTCTTCCCGATGGGTGGGCGGGCGCGCCAAGTGACGCAGTTGCGAACAAGGAACTAAAGAAGCGCTCTGCCAAAGCCAGCACATTTACAGCCAGTCTGGAGCTTGTTAAAGACGGGCAGATGGAGATCAAGCAACTGACTCATTTTGGGCCGGTTTATTTGCGTAAAAAAGGTCAAGAAACAACTTTATAGAGCAGGCGGATAAAGTGGATCGACACAACATAGACGCGGGCGACAATTTGGACGCGCCTCACGCCCTTGAGGACGACAGAGAAGAGCGTGAAACACAAGGGATTCTTGAGGCTGAAACAATGACTGACGATCCGGATAAGCTCGGCAGCGCCCCTGACGAGGAAAAAGGGGAAGAGGGGCCGAGCCAGCACTTGCGCATGCTGGAAGCATTGCTTTTTGCGGCGTCCGAGCCTCTTGACTTGCCAAGCCTCACTGAAAGATTGCCGGAGGGCGCCGATGTGGGCGGCTTACTGGACAGTTTGCAGGCGCTTTATCAAAATCGGGGCGTCGTGTTGATCACCGTGGGGGGGCGCTGGGCGTTTCGCACAGCGCCGGATTTAAGCTTTATGATGGAGCGTGAACGCATTGAGCCCCGGCGCCTGTCAAAAGCCGCCATCGAGACGCTCTCCATTATCTCTTATCATCAACCGGTGACCCGGGCTGAAATAGAAGAGATCAGAGGCGTTGCTGTGAGCAAGGGAACGGTTGATCTTTTGATGGAGATTGGCTGGGTGCGTTTGCGGGGGCGCAGGCGTACGCCGGGCCGTCCGGTGACCTATGGAACGACGGATGAATTTCTCGAACATTTTGGTTTGGAGAATTTAGGCGACCTGCCGGGCATGGAGGAATTAAAGGGCGCGGGCCTTCTGGATGGTCGCTTGCCTCCGGGATTCAGCGTGCCGTCGCCGCAGGCTCCAAGCGATGACGAGGAAGCCTCTCTGGATGAGTGCGATGAGGAGGAAGGCCAGGCCCCGGAATTTCAAACAGATTTTCTGGAAAATGCCGATATGGCTGAATTAGGCGAGTCATTGGAGGCTGGAGAGCCCGATGATGAAGGTGGTGAAGAAGCGCCTTAAAAAGCAATAAATTCCTTTGCTTATCTGTTAAACTGAAGTGTCGAGGTGAGGCAAATGAGGGCCATTGGTCCGGGGTTTGCACCTTTGTGAGGAGTCTGACACAATCCGCGCCGCGAAGCGCAAACGCCCAATTTCTGGCGTTGGATCGGAGAGAAATAAATGGGTCTTAGTATTTGGCAAATCCTTCTCGTGATTGTCCTGGTGGTTCTGCTTTTTGGACGCGGCAAGATCTCAGACCTCATGGGCGATGTCGCCAAGGGGATTACAAGTTTCCGCAAGGGCCTGAAGGAAGAAGAAGGTGCGCAAGACGAGCCTTCTGAAGGCAAGGTCATTGACAATGAGACTGGCGAAACCGTGGATGTGGCCAGCAAGGATAAAGCGCCTCATAGCAAATAGGTAAAGAGGGCGAGGGCCGCATCATGTTGCCTGACATTGGCTGGGCTGAACTTCTGATGATCGCGGTGATCGCGATTGTGGTGGTGGGGCCGAAAGAATTGCCGCGCATGTTGCGGGGCCTGGGTAAATGGATGTCCAAGGCCAGGGCCATGGCGCGCGAATTCCAAAGCAATTTTGATGATATGATGCGCGAAAGCGAACTTGATGAATTGCGGCAACAAGTAGAAGACCTTAAAGCCAATAACCCACTCATGGATATCAAGAGGGATTTGGAAAAATCTATTTCCGGACCGGTGGAAGATATCAAGAAATCATTAGACGATCCTTTTGGCGGCGCCGACCCGACAAAAACTGAAGCCGCAAAGCCTGAGTCGTCATCAATCGCCAAAGATGAAAACAGCGCAACCAAGCCCAGCGACTCCGACGCGCAAGCTTCCGAGTTGAAACCGTGACGCACGACGACATCGAATCCACGAAAGCACCTTTGATTGAGCATCTTCTGGAGTTGCGCAGTCGCCTGATTATCGCCTTGATTGCGATTTCGTTTGCTTTTGCACTCTGCTTTTATTTCGCTGAAACAATATTCAACATCCTGCTCTACCCTTATGAAGTTGCGGCGGTGGGGAAGCCCGATCTCCAACTCATCTATACGGCGCCCCAGGAATTCTTTTTCACGCAACTGAAGCTGGCGCTTTTTGGGGCTATATTCATCGCGTTTCCGATCCTGGCCTTTCAACTATATATGTTTGTGGCGCCGGGGCTGTACAGCAATGAACGCAAAGCTTTCTGGCCTTTTCTTGTGGCGACGCCGATCTTATTTTTCCTTGGCGCCGGGCTGCTCTATTTTTTTGTGATGCCTCTGGCCATGACTTTTTTCCTGAGTTTTGAACAGCCGGGCGGCGCCGGTCAGGCGGCCATCTCCATGCTCCCGCGGGTCAGCGAGTATCTCTCTCTCGTGATGACGTTGATCCTTGCCTTCGGAATCGCTTTTCAATTGCCGGTTCTCCTGACCCTTCTGGCCAAAGCGGGATTTGTGACGGCAGACTCGCTTAAGAAAAAACGGCGCTATTTTATTGTTGGCGCCTTCGCGGCCGCCGCCTTTTTAACGCCGCCTGATCCCATCTCCCAAATCGGGTTAGGTCTGCCGATTTTGGTTCTTTTTGAAATTTCGATCTTCATTATCTCGCTCATGGAAAAAAAGAATTCACAAGACGCGCCTGAAATGGACGCGGATTAAAGTGGCGACTTCAGGCTCAAAAAAAGTGATCTACGCGGCGTTGATCGGCAATTCGCTGATCGCCGTCGCCAAATTTACGGCCAGCGCCATTACGGGCAGTTCAGCCATGCTGAGCGAGGCGATCCACTCCCTTGTCGATACGGGCAATCAAGGGCTGCTGCTTTACGGGTATAAGCGGGCGCAAGTCCCGGCCGATGACGTGCATCCCTTTGGCTATGGCATGGAGCTTTATTTCTGGGCTTTCGTCGTGGCCATATTGATTTTTGGACTGGGGGCGGGGGTGTCGCTTTATGAAGGCGTGCATAAAGTTATGGCGCCCGAGCCCGTAACAAGCCCCGTGATCAACTACATCGTGCTCGGACTTGCCATGATATTTGAAGCGGGCGCGTGGATTGTCGCCTTCAAGGAATTTCGTAAAACCAAAGGGCCGCGTGGATTCTTTGAAGCTGTTCGAATGAGCAAGGACCCCAGTATTTTCACTGTTCTTTTTGAAGACAGCGCTGCAATGTTGGGGTTGCTGGCCGCATTTACCGGGATAGCTTTATCGCAAATATTGGCTATGCCCGTTCTTGATGGCGCGGCCTCTATTGTGATCGGTCTGATTTTGGCGGGCACGGCGGCTCTTCTGGCGTTTGAATGCAAGGGTCTTCTGATTGGAGAGGCGGCCGACGCGGCCGTGGTGACGGGCATTCGCGCCATTATAGCGGGCGTGCCGGGCGTGAAGGCGCGCAACGAGCTGTTGACCATGCATTTGGGACCGCGCGACGTGCTGGTGAATTTAAGTCTCGACTTTGACGATGCGCTGTCATCGGTTGACGTTGAGGCCGCCATATCCGCAATGGAGCATCAGATTAAGACAAATTACCCGGAGGTTACCCGCGTTTTTATTGAGGCGCAAAGCCGCGCAGGGCACCGGCGCGAAGAAGCGCGTCAGGCGGAGATAAAGGACGCCTCGGTCTAACGCCGCACTGGACGGTTTAAGGCGCAGCGTATAACAATCCGGCACTGGGCATTATAATAAGAGAGCAATCACGGTTATGTTCGATATCAAAGCCATTCGCGAAAACCCGCAATATTTTGACGATGGTTGGGCGCGGCGCGGGCTGGAGCCTCAAGCGCAGCGGCTGATTGATCTCGATAAAGAACGCCGGATTGTGATTGCGCGGCTTCAGGATTTGCAAAGCGCGCGTAACGAGGCCTCAAAGAAAATCGGAAAAGCCAAAGGGGCGGGCGACAACGCCGCCGCCGGCGCGCTAATCGGTGAAGTGGCCAGTCTGAAATCTGAAATCCAAAATGGCGAGATACAGGAGCGCGAGTTGGACCGCGCGCTCACCCAAGCGCTGTCCAGCCTGCCCAATATCCCATCCCCTGACGTTCCGGCCGGTAAAAGTGAAGATGATAATGTTGAAGTGCGCCGCCATGGCGAAAAGCCGGCATTCGATTTTTCCCCTAAGGAGCATTTCGATTTGGGGCAGGCATTGGGTTTGATGGATTTCGAAGGCGCGGCGAAACTTTCAGGCGCGCGTTTTGTTGTTTTATCAGGGGCGCTTGCGCGGATGGAGCGGGCGCTGGCGGCGTTCATGCTGGACATACACACCACTGAGTTTGGCTATGTAGAAATTGCCCCTCCTTTGCTGGTCCAGGAATCCACGATGTTTGGAACGGGCCAATTGCCTAAATTTGCCGACGACCAATTCCGCACCGAAGACGGGATGTGGCTGATCCCGACGGCGGAAGTGCCGCTGACGAATTTAATGCGTGAGAAAATCTTGGACGCGGGCGCGTTGCCAAAAAGGCTGACCGCTTACACGCCCTGCTTTCGGCTGGAGGCGGGCGCAGCGGGAAAAGACACGCGGGGGATGATCCGCCAACACCAATTTTCCAAAGTTGAACTGGTCAGTGTCACGCGTCCTGAAAATTCTGAAGCGGAGCATGAACGCCTCACGGGCTGCGCGGAGGAAATCCTCAAACGCCTGGGTCTGCACTACCGTGTGATGACGCTATGTACGGGCGATCTTGGGTTTTCGGCTCACAAAACTTACGATTTGGAAGTCTGGCTTCCCGGCCAGGATAGATTCCGGGAAATCTCGTCCTGTTCGCTGTGCGGAGATTTTCAAGCCCGCCGCATGGGGGCGCGTTACCGCCCGAATGATGAAAAGAAGGCGCGCTATGTCCACACGCTGAATGGTTCTGGATTGGCCGTGGGACGGACGCTTGTGGCGCTGCTGGAAAATTATCAGAACAAAGACGGTTCAATAGATGTGCCGCGCGCGTTGCAACCCTATATGGGCGGCCAGACAAAAATTGAAGGAAGTCACGCAATTACATGACAAAACCCTTGCGTATTTTGGTTTCGAATGATGACGGCATTCATGCGCCGGGGCTGGCTGTTTTGGAAGATATTGCCCACGCATTGTCGGATGACGTGTGGATTGTCGCACCCGAAGATGAGCAGAGCGGGGCGTCCCATTCTTTGTCGCTCAACGATCCCATTCGGTTGCGGCAATTGGGGGAGCGTAAATTTGCAGTGCGGGGAACGCCAACCGATTGCGTGTTGATGGGGTTGAAACAGGTCATTCCCGGACGGAAGCCCGATCTGGTGCTCTCAGGGGTCAATCGCGGCGTTAATATTGCTCAAGACGTAACGTATTCCGGCACCATTGCGGCCGCCATGGAGGGGACGTTGCTTGGCGTGCCTTCCATCGCTTTGTCTCAGGCTTACGGGAGAGGGGACAAAAATGGCATTAAATGGTCCTGCGCCGCCGCCCATGGCCCGGACATTATCGCGCGCCTGCTGAAGGCCGGCTGGCCGGAGGATGTTTTGATCAATGTCAATTTTCCCAATAAAGAGCCAGGTGACGTAGAGGGCGCGGTCGTGACGGAGCAGGGGCGCTGGGATCAATCGGATACCTATATTGACGCGCGGGTCGATGTGCGGGGAAACGAATATTTTTGGTTGGGATATAATCATCAAGCTGGTGACGCGTGGAAAGGTTCGGATGTGTTTGCGATCTATCACGGGCGCATCTCGATCACGCCGCTTCATCTCAACCTCACTCATTGGCCGTGCCATGAAAAGATGAAGCATTTATTTCAAGACGCCGCGCTTCAAACGCGCAGTTAAAAAGAGAGACATGGACTTTGGTCGATGATGAAAAAAAGATCAACCTGATCATGGCGCTGCGGCGTCAAGGCATCACCGACCAACGCGTGCTTGCGGCAATCGAACGGACGCCGCGCTCTCTCTTTGTCCCTGAAACTTTCATGCGTCACGCCTATGACGACAGCGCTTTGCCGATTGAATGCGGCCAGACCATAAGTCAGCCATATGTCGTGGCGTTTATGAGTCAGGCTTTGGATGCGGGGGAACGAGACAAAGTTCTGGAGATCGGGACCGGGTCAGGTTATCAGGCGGCGGTGCTCTCGCATCTGTGCCGGAGGG
This sequence comes from Alphaproteobacteria bacterium, assembly GCA_021774995.1. Lineage (GTDB taxonomy): Bacteria > Pseudomonadota > Alphaproteobacteria > SMXP01 > SMXP01 > JAJFIM01. The sequence continues at coordinate 8,753 of JAJFIM010000372.1, forward strand.
TCTATACGATTGAGCGCTACAGGACTTTGCTGACCGAGGCTCAGGCGCGTTTTGATGATTTAAGGATCACAAATGTAACGGCGATGGTCGGGGACGGCAATAAAGGGTGGCCCGAGCAGGAGCCCTTTGATCGTATAATTGTGACCGCTGCGGCGCCCGCCGTTCCTGAAAATCTCGTCCATCAGCTCAAAATTGGCGGAATTATGGTGATTCCTGTGGGAAAAGAGGCGGATGTTCAGACTTTGGTAAGGATAATGAAGCATGAAGAAAGGGTTGAGGAAACGGAACTCATGCCCGTGCGCTTCGTGCCACTCGTGGAGGGGGTCGCGCGCGAGCTTTAAGCAAAGGACTTGTTGCGCACATGGCTCAGTCAAAATCAACTCATGCCCATCGATGCATGTCACTTCTGTCCGCATTGGCGGTGCTGGCGCTTGTAGGTTGCGCGCGCTCTGATAAGGGGGCGCCGGTTTATTGGAGTTCAGGATACACCGGCGCGCAGACGACCACGCCTTCCCAGCGGGTGACGGCAAAAGTCGCGGCGCCGGCGGCGCCTGTGGCCCGCACCCAGGTCTATCAATCTTCACCCGTCGCCGCAGCGCAGGAGCCGGGATATGACGTCGTTGCCGTTCAACCTGGCGATACACTTTACAGAATAGCCAAAACGCATGATATGACCGTGGCCGAACTGACGCGGCTTAATCGCCTGACTTCATCTTCGTCTTTGTCCGTGGGGCAGCAAATCCGCGTTCCGCAATCATCGTCTTACGTGGTCGCGTCCGGCGATACGGTGTATTCAATATCAAAACGATATGGGGTCAGCGTTCAGGATCTGACCAGCGTCAACAGAATTAACGCGCCCTATAAGATCAAAATTGGGCAGCAGATTGATGTGCCAAGGCGCACCGCAACGGCGAGCATTGCCGGGCTGCCGGCCGCTGTCAGCCCCGCACAAGCGGCGCCTGACCAATCCTCCTCTTGGCTGAAGAGAGTTGGCGAACTTGTGACGCCAACGAATAAACCTAACAGCGCAAGCCAGAGCGTGGCGTTGCGGCAAACTGCACCGCGCAGCAAGCCGGATAATGGGTTTCTCTGGCCGGTGAATGGCCGCGTAATTTCGGCGTTTGGAACGAAACAAAATGGGTTGCATAATGATGGAATTAATATTGCCGTTCCATCTGGCGCGAAAGTGCACGCTGCGCGCAGCGGTGTGGTGACCTATGCCGGAAATGAGTTGAAAGGTTATGGCAATCTGTTGCTGGTCAAACATGATGACGGCTTCGTGACGGCCTACGCGCATAACAAGCGCCTGCTGGTGCGCCGGGGCGATAAAGTGACTCAAGGTCAGGCGATTGCGCAGGCCGGGGACACCGGCGCCGTCACCAGCCCCCAAGTTCATTTTGAAATCCGCAAGGGTCGAAACGCCGTCAATCCGTCGAAATACTTGACCGGCGTTTGAGCGAAAGGCTGCTATTTATCATTTAAATGCTGGCCGAGCCGACCAGCCAAATCCTGTATGAATTGCCAGGCGACGCGGCCTGAGCGCGCGCCGCGCGTGGCGGACCATTCGATTGCGGCGCCGCGCACTTCTTTGCGGTTAGCCTTCAGGCCGAAATAATCGACATAGGCGGCGATCATGGCCAGGTACTCGTCCTGCGAACAATTGTGAAATCCGAGCCACAGGCCGAACCGGTCCGACAATGAGACTTTTTCCTCGACCGCTTCTGATGGATTGATCGCGGTGGAACGCTCATTTTCCATCATATCACGGGGCATGAGATGGCGCCGGTTGGATGTGGCGTAAAAGACGACATTTCCTGGCCTTCCTTCCACGCCGCCTTCGAGCACCGCTTTGAGGGATTTGTAGCTGGTGTCTTCCGGCGCAAAGGAGAGGTCGTCGCAAAATATAATAAAACGGCGGGAGGTTGTTCGTAATTGGGTCATGAGAGACGGCAGAGAGGCAATGTCCTCGCGGTGAATTTCGATAAGAATGAGGGATTTATCCAGGGTTTGTTGCGAAGAGGCGTTAATCTCCGCATGCACAGCTTTCACGAGGGAGCTTTTGCCCGTGCCGCGCGCGCCCCACAGTAACGCGTTATTGGCGGGCAGTCCTTGAGCAAATCTTCGCGTGTTTTCCAGGAGAATATCGCGGATCCTGTCTATGCCCTTCAGCAGGCCAATGGGCACTCTGTTCACGCGCGGCACCGCATCCAGGCGGTCCGGGTCCGTATGCCAGACATAGGCCGGCGCCGTCCCATCAAGACAAAGAGCGCTAGAGGGCGTCTTTGCCATTTTCTCAAGCGCGGCGGCGATGCGTTCAAGAATTTGGAGCGCTTTGGCGTCCAAAATTCCGGTCATGTGTTGAAAATCCTCTCATTCACGCCATTCCGGCGCGACGCTATCACGAGAGCCCCCCCTCTGGTCAACGAAGGGGGGCCAAGCCCAGTGGGTACTCCGTGTAAATTCCTTCCAATGCCTTTGCAATGGCGCGGGGGCGATTGTATAGTCCCGGCGCGAAAACGATATTGATTATTAACCTTTGGAGATCCAGCACGGTGATTACACCAGCATTTGCACAAGCAGGACCGAGCGATGGCGGCGGTATTCTTATTCAAATTTTTCCGTTTATCCTCATTTTTGCGATCTTTTACTTTCTGATCATCAGACCGCAACGCAAACGGGCCGACGATCACAAGCGGTTGGTGGATGGCGTGCGGCGGGGAGATATGGTCGTGACCTCCGGCGGGCTCATCGGCAAAGTCACCCGCGTTTATGACGATAGTAACGAAATTCAGGTGGAAATTGCTGACGGGGTTAAGGTGAAGGTCGTGAAATCAACCCTATCTGACGTGCGCAGCAAGAGCGAACCGGCGCCGGTGGCCGTGGAAAAAACAAACGACAACAAGAGTTAACCCCTCGCGTCGTCCTAACTCCTCAACAAAAGTAATATAGAAACGAACCGCCATGCTGCAATTTGAGAAGTGGAAGGTGATTCTAATCCTGATGGTCTCTGGGTTGGGTATTCTGTTTGCCCTTCCTAATCTTTTTGACGATGAGGATCTTGCCCAATGGCCGGGATTTTTACCGACGGGTAAGATCAATCTGGGACTCGATCTTCAGGGTGGGGCGCATCTTCTGTTTGAGGTGGATATAGACTCCGTCACGAAAGAGCGACTTGATAGCCTGGTTGACGATATACGCATTGAACTCAATGGCAATCGGGGAGAAAAGGAGCGTATCGGGTACACTAATCTGGGGCTTGTCGGCGATACGACTAAAGTGCGGATCATCAATCCGGACAATATCGACGAAGCGCTTGAGCGGATCAAGGACCTGAGCACGCCTATCAGCAATACGGTGTTCGGAACGTCGGTGCCTGATCTGGTCGTGACCAAGGGAGAAAATCAACTCATCGAGGTGCAATTGGTCCCCGAAGCCGTCGAGGAAATGGGGCGCTCGGCGGTTAACCAATCGATAGAAATTGTCCGCCGGCGCATCGATGAACTGGGAACGCGCGAGCCGACCATTCAGCGCCAGGGCGCCGACCGCATTATCGTTCAGGTGCCGGGCGTTGGCGAGCCGCAGCGCATCATTGATATTATTGGCCAAACAGCCAAATTGACCTTTCACTTGCTCGACACATCCATTCCCATTTCCGAAGCCATGAACGGGCGCGTGCCGCCGCGCTCTATGCTGCTCCCAAACGAAGATCCCAGCGAGCCCTTTATCCTGGTGTTTCGCCGGCCTGAAATCGGGGGAGAGCGGCTTGTCAATTCACAGCAAGGCTTTGATGGACAGACGGGTCAACCCATCGTTTCATTTCGGTTTGACTCAGCGGGCGCTCGCCGTTTCGCCGATCTCAGCCGCGAGAATGTTGGGCGGCGTTTTGCCATCGTGCTTGATAACCGCGTGATCAGCGCGCCGGTTATTCGCGAGCCCATTTTGGGCGGGTCAGGTCAGATCAGCGGGAATTTCACGATCCAATCAGCAAGCGATCTTTCGATCCTGTTGCGCGCGGGCGCATTGCCCGCCCCTTTGAATGTGATTGAGCAGCGCACGGTCGGGCCGGATTTGGGGGCTGATTCGGTGGCTGCGGGTGAGATCGCCTCTGTCATCGGCATCATCGCCGTCGTGGTCTTTATATTGCTCACCTATTCCCTGTTCGGTCTTTTTGCGGATTTGGCCTTGATCTTGAATCTTGTTTTGGTCGCGGGCACGTTGTCGCTTCTGGGCGCGACGTTGACCCTGCCGGGCATTGCCGGAATTGTGCTGACCGTTGGGATGGCGGTTGACGCCAATGTACTTATTTTTGAACGCATAAAAGAAGAATTGCGCGCCGGAAAAAGCACCATAAATGCCGTTGAATCCGGTTACGCCCGGGCTTTAGGCACGATCATGGACGCCAATATCACGACTTTCCTGGCGGCGGCGATTCTCTTTCAATTGGGTTCAGGTCCGGTGAAAGGGTTTGCCGTGACGCTCGCTATTGGAATCATAACATCCGTTTTCACGGCTTTTACCGTAACCCGGTTGATCGTTGCCACATGGCTGCGCCGCCAACGGCCCGAAACTTTACCACTCTAGGCTTAAATCGGGAATTTTATAGAAAAGTACGCTCATGGCTCTGCTCAAACTTGTTCCGGATGACATTTCCATCGGTTTTATAAAACTGAGGAAGCTGGCTTTTGCATTCTCAGCGGCATTGGTAGTGGCGTCTTTGGCTCTGTTTTTTGCTGAAGGATTAAATTTTGGAATTGATTTCAGAGGCGGGACGCTGATTGAAATCCAAACGCCTCAAGACACCGCCGATCTGGGTCTGATCCGGAGCTCTTTGGGTGATTTGGGCCTGGGCGATGTTAAAGTTCAGGAATTTGGCAAACCCGACGAAGTGCTCATCGTAATTGAGCAGCAAGCGACACGCAGTAATCA
>JAJFIM010000373.1 GCA_021774995.1 Alphaproteobacteria bacterium
AAAAGGCCTGCGATCGCATCGCCGCGCACAAATTTTGAGGCGCCGTCCATGGCGCCGAAAAAGTTCGATTCGTCTTCCAAGCGCCGGCGCCGGCCCCGGGCTTCTTCTTCGTCGATCAGACCTGCGGACAGATCGGCGTCAATCGCCATCTGTTTACCGGGCATGGAATCTAAATTGAAACGCGCGGCAACCTCCGCGATCCGTCCCGATCCTTTAGTGATTACAATGAAATTAACCAGGACAAGAATGGAAAACACAATGATGCCGATGACGAAATTGCCTTGCATCACGAAATTGCCGAAAGCTTGAATGACATGACCCGCGGCGTCAGTGCCCTCATGCCCGCGAGAGAGGATCAGGCGCGTCGAGGCGATGTTTAGAGCCAAACGCAGCATGGTCGCGATCAGCAAAATGGTGGGAAAGGTGCTGAATTCCAGAGGTTGGTTAATAAACAGCGCCGTCATTAGAATAAGAACGGCGAATGTGATGGAAATTGCCAAAGCAAAATCGAGCAGAGCGCTGGGCAAGGGAAGAATCAACAGCATGATGATCGCGATGATGCCTAGGGCCATCGCAATATCGCCTTGCCGTATCCGACTAATGACTGCCCCGGCATTGAATCCGCTTGCGGCTGCGTTGTCCCGTGCGTCACTCATGCGGTGTGAAACTCTCAAATATCATTTAAATGTGACGTTACTAGCTGGCGTTGCGGATTTCACCAGGGACGGGAACATGCATGCCCCCTTCCGTGTAGATCTTCAGTTTGTTGCGCAAGGTTCGAATTGAAATGCCGAGTATATTGGCGGCGTGTGTGCGGTTGCCCAAACAATGACCAAGGGTTTGTAAAATTAGATCACGTTCAACCTCGGCCACGGTTTTTCCCACAAGATTGCGCGACACGGTTTCGGCCATGGCGGCTGCTTGCGCCGCAGGGCCTTGCGTGAGATCGCTCAACGCTTCGTCAACGGGAGAGCCGTCGGGCAAGCGCATGGCGCTTTCTTCAATGGCGGGTCCGCTGGCCAGTAATATTGCGCGATGCATGGTGTTTTCCAATTCTCGCACATTGCCCTTCCAGCGGTGTCCCGTAATGCGTTTTTTCGCCTGCTCTGAAAGAGGCAGCGGCGCCAGATCATTGGCTTTGGAATGCTTGGTGATAAAATGCTGGGCGAGCTTTATGATGTCCAACGGGCGGTCCCGCAGCGCAGGAATTCTCAAATTCACCACATTCAAGCGATAGAGAAGGTCTTCGCGAAATATTCCCTCACTGACGGCTTGGGTGAGGTCCCGGTTTGACGTTGCGATAATGCGGATGTTGACTCTGATGGGTTTTGTGCCGCCCACCCGGTCGATCACGCGTTCTTGAAGGGCGCGCAGCAATTTAGCTTGCAGCCGCGTGTCCATCTCGCTGATTTCATCGAGAAGAAGCGTGCCGCCATCAGCTTCTTCGAATTTTCCGATGCGCCGGGCAATTGCGCCGGTAAAGGCGCCTTTTTCGTGGCCAAATAATTCCGACTCCAGAAGATTCTCAGGGATCGCGGCGCAGTTCACGGATATGAAAGGCTTGTCCGGCCGGGAGGATTTATTGTGGACGTAATTCGCCATAACTTCTTTACCGGTTCCTGATTCGCCGGTAATCAGAATGCTGGCGTCGCTGGAGGCGACCTGGTCGGCAAAATCAATCACGGATTTCATCGCCGGGTCGGCGTAAATAAGATTGTGGTTGTCTTCCGCCACGGCTTCCAGAACCGCGGCGATGAGATCGGCGTCGGGTGGCAAGGGTATGTATTCTTTTGCGCCTGCCTGAATGGCGCTCACGGCGGCGCGCGCATCAGTGCCAATGCCGCAGGCGACGAGGGGGATGCTAAAGCGTTCCTGCTGCAAATCTGAAATCAGGGCGCCGATATCCTGCGCGACGTCCACCATCAAAAGGTCCGCGCCCTGACCCGCGCGCAACGCGGCTAACGCCATATCCGGCGTTTCCACGTGAGCGACTTTGGCGCCTCGTTCCATCGCCATTTTTGTCGCAGTGCTCAACTGTCCACTTAATGCGCCGACAATCAATAATCTCATAATCTACATTCCCTTTATTTCAGCTTCAGTCGGCTTGAATGATTTCCGTCATGGTGACGCCTAATTGTTCTTCTATGAGGACAACTTCTCCGCGCGCGACGAGGCGGTCATTGACAAAAATATCAATGGCCTCTCCGACTTTGCGATCAAGTTCAATGACCGTCCCTTTACTGAGTTTCAGCAACGTGCTGACATCCATCTGCGTTTTGCCGAGGACGGCCGATATATTGACGGGCACGTCAAACACCGCCTCCAGTTCACCGGCTGCATGAGATTCGCGTTCGGCGACAGGCGCTTCGTCCGTGGTGGCGGGCAAATTGTCGCCGGGTCCAGACGCCGGAGCGCTACCTTCGGGCGTAAACTCCGGGAGATCCACTGTGCTTTCGGGATCGGCGTTTTCTGTATCTTCAGCCATCATGGCGTCTCCTGCTGTCTTTTATCTGCGGTTTTTTTGCCGCGCTTTAAGCCGAGGGAAGTTCCTCAGGCGTTGTTTCAGATTCTGCTATTTGAAATAAATCGCCTTGCTCAGATAGTGGGGTTTCCGCCGCCAGGCGGCTCCTCACGAGCGCTTCAATGGCTTCGCCAATATCTTCGGGGTTTTTTTCTACGCCGCCTTCAGACCACTCAATTTTACACGAAGCGCCAGTTATGGCGTCGCTGCCGGTGACTCTGATTTTTCCGGAAAAGGATTGGTTCTGAGCCAGTTCCATGAGATGTGGTTCAACGGCTTTTTTGAGGCGGTCCGCCACCGTGATGATGATGTGAGGTTCACAGGGCAATCTCGTGAGACACTGTTGAACGAGGGATTCGATTTCTTGCTCTGGATGGAGCTCCAAAGCGCGCCGCGCAATTTTACGCGCGGAAAGAAGCGCCAAGTCAAATGCCTGTATTTTAAAATTATGTTCAGATGTGGCCAGTCTTTCAAAAAGAGCGGCCAGCGCATTTGCGGAATCACTTAGAGCTTGAGCGCATGCTTCAGCGGCTTGCCCTTCAACGCTGGCTTTGCCGTCGGCATAGGCTTGCTTGCGAATTTCTTCCACTTCCGAAGCGCTGAATCGCGTTTTCGTCCGCGTGGACGACGCGTGCGCGTTTTCGCTTTCTCCAAAAACAGTATTGAAATCAAATTTTTCTGCTTGTTGCATAATCACTCGCTAATAGATCAACTCGTCTTCGCCTTTATTGTCGGCGAGCATGATTTCACCTTTGGCCGCTAAGTCCTTGGCCGCATTGACCATGCCTGTTTGCGCTTCATCAACGTCTTTCAGGCGGACCGGGCCCATATTTTCCATATCTTCGCGTAATATTTTTGCGGCGCGTTCTGACATGTTGGAAAAGAAGAGGTCTCGAATCGTATCGGATGCTCCTTTGAGCGCTAAACCCAATTTGTCTTTCTCAACAACCCGCAACAATGTCTGAATTCCGCCAGGATCAAGCTTGCTTAAGTCTTCAAAGACAAACATAAGCGCTTTGATGCGTTCTGAGGCTTCCCGGTTATGCTCTCCAAGGGATGTCAGGAATCTATTCTCAGTTTGGCGATCGAAATTATTAAATATTTCCGCCATCATTTCATGGGCATCGCGTTTGTTGGTGCGCGCCAGATTGGACATGAATTCCGTTCGCAGCGTTTTTTCAATGTTGTCCAGAATGTCTTTTTGTACGGGCTCCATCCGCAACATGCGCATGATGCATTCCAATCC
>JAJFIM010000374.1 GCA_021774995.1 Alphaproteobacteria bacterium
AAACATCCAATGTGACGCGCAATCTTGACGTCCTGTCACTGCCATGACTTGGCAGATCAATCGCCTTTACCGTATGGCCATAGCCTTCCAATAGTGGAACCAGTTTATTCCAGCACCAACGACCGTGCCAAGCGCCGTGCACCAACAGAAAATCGGACATCGCAACTCACTCACACCTCTTAATCAAAACCACACGGCGAAATTTTATTCGCCCTTGAGGTGCAGTTTAGGAAAGAGGCCTTTGCCGTTGCGTTAACGTGCACCACAAAATTGTGTGCGACCCTTATTTGTTATTAACCATATTGCGCTTATCTGCGCCGCTTTTTCCTCGCAAATGCGGCGTTCCGATAAAAGGCGCGCGTAATTTATGGTTGACGGTAGCATGAAGGCGGCGAAAATTATTCGCGCCTCCATGTGCGCTTCAAGCTAAGTCCAAGAAAATACAGCGATGTTCCCCCAAGACCCCAAAGCGCCCAATAAGGAATATTTGGATGTGTTGCGATAATGCCGATGCTTGCGATACTCCATAACAAAACGACAAACAGCGTCATCGCGCGCCATTCAATTACGCGAAAGGGGTGAACCATTTTGATATTTGAAAAGGACAGCGCCGCCAGGCCTGCTATCACCGCGGCATTCACCCATGGCGACAAAGAAAAGGCGTAAAAATAAAAAGCCGCGACATTCCAAATTGCCGGAAACCCGATGAAGTAATTATCCCGCGCTTTCATATTGCGGTTGCCGAATGTGTATAACGAGGCCAGGAGAATGACGGCTATGAGCGCGGGCGCAAAGGGAGAGGGTAAAAAATCCGCCCGATAAAGATAGAGCGCTGGAACCAGAACATAAGTTAAATAATCGACGATCAAATCCAACACCGCACCGTCATAAGCCGGCAATATTTTGGCGACATTGATCTTGCGCGCCAAGGGACCATCTATTCCGTCCACCAGAAAAGCGGCGGCCAAAAAGAACCACATGACGCGGGCTTCTCCGTCAATGGCGGCATTGAGCGCGGCAAATCCCAGAACTATCCCAAAAGCCGTAAGCAAATGCACGCAAATAGCGGCAATCTTCAGTGGGAATAAGTTCGTTTTCTGATTCATAATATCTCGTGAAACCGCCAAAATCTCTTTCCCCAACTTCCCCCGCCCGCGCTCTTAAATCAAGCCGGGGAAAACACTTCATAGGGCGTTAAAATATTGAATTGGGTTGAGGCGGCGCTATGGGATAAATTACCATCAGCGCAATTGAGTCTCTGGCTTCCCTAGAGCTTTTAATGCCATATATGAGGATCAAGCATTGCCCGCCCTCTCACGGACCTCAAAGATTTCGGGATAGAATTTTCAGATGCCTTCCTCTGATCACAACGACATATGCGGTCAACTCTTGATGCGACTGCGCCATGAAGTGAAAGGGCGGCTGACCATCGGCGCTATTGTCGAAAACTTGGCTGACCGGGCATACGCCCTGATCATTCTCTTTCTCACCCTGCCCAATGGCGTCCCCGGCCCCACAATTCCAGGCATGTCGACCTTGACGGGAATCCCGGTCCTTATTTTCGCTCTTGAAGCGGCGGCGGGACGAAAAATACCGCGCCTTCCTAATTTTGCGGCAAAAAGACGGCTGAACCGCTATGTGGTGATGCGCCATCTGGAGCGCGTCAGACCCTATATCCTGAATGTCGAGACCATGATGCGCCCGCGGTTCAGCTGGCTGGTCAACCGCCGTCCCTTACTGTTCGGATTTTGCATCCTGTTCAGCCTGGTGCTGATTTTGCCCATCCCCTTGGGCAATCTGCCCGCAGCATGGTCAATCATTCTGCTCTGTCTCGGGCTGGCTGTCGGCGATGGATTGTTCGTGCTTTTTGGCATTATCGCAGGATGCCTCGCGACACTCTGGAATATCCTGATCGTGGTCGTCGGCGTTGAGGCGGTGCGTTACGTCTTTGCTTTTTTGTAAGAATCGCGGCGCTGATTATTCAGCCGCTATGCCCCCGCTTTTAGCTTTCAATGCGCTCGCCTCGCGGATGAATTCGTCGCATTGTTCGCGCGCTTCGGAATCGCGCATCTGCCGAGGCGGACTTTTCATGTAATAGGCCGAAGCCGATTCTATTGGCCCCCCCAGCCCTTGATCCAACGCCAATTTAGCGCACCGGACAGCGTCAATCACAACGCCGGCGCTGTTAGGGGAATCTTGAACCGATAACCGCATCTCCAATTCAATAGGAGCGCCGCCAAATCCGGTTCCCTCCATTCGGATGAAACACACTTTGTTATCGCCTTGCCAGGGAACGTAATCAGACGGACCAATATGGATATTGCGTGGATCAAGTCTCTGATCCAATTGCGATTGAACGGATTCTGTTTTCGAAATCTTTTTCGATTTCAGACGGTCAAGCGCCAACATGTTTAGAAAATCCGTATTGCCGCCGGTGTTCAATTGATAGGTGCGGCTCAAATCATATCCGCGGTCTCCAAACAACCGGGTCAAGGTTCGGTGCACAATCGTTGCGCCCACTTGGCTTTTGATATCATCGCCGACAATCGGCAGCCCGGCATCCGTAAACTTCGCCGCCCAAGCCGCGTTGGAAGCGATAAACACAGGCACGCAATTGACCATCGCTACGCCGGCCTCCAGGCACGCATTGGCGTAAAACTCAACCGCTTGTTCAGATCCCACCGGCATATAACACACCAACACCTCGGCGCCGCTGCGCTTCAACTCGGCAACAACATCAACCGGGATTTCATCGGAAGGCTGAAATGTATCTTCTTCAGGATAATCCGCCATGTGCGGCGCAATGCCGTCCAAGATCGGCGCCATTTGAACCACGATTCCGGTCTGCGCCACATCTTGGTGAAAAACAATCGTGCAGTTAGGCTTTGCAAATATCGCCTGCTCAACCGGCAGCCCAACCTTGCGGCGGTCAACGTCAAAAGCCGCAACAATTTGCAAATCACCGGGCGTCCATGCGCCAATTTGCGGGTGCATCAATCCCGCCAACTCTTCGCTTGACCGATCCTGATAATAATCAATGCCCTGAATCAGAGAACTTGCGCAATTCCCAACCCCCGCGACCGCCACCTTGATTTTTTCCATATTATTCTTGTCTCCCTTGTCCAAAGACCCTGCTGACGGAAAACGGCTGAAGACGCCGCCCCTTCAAAAAGATCTGTTGGATAATCGCTCCAGTGCGCTTTTATCGGTTTCCTTTAAGTCGCCGATGTGAATGATGAAAAAAACGGATTTACACCATTTGGTTTTCTCACCGGACCGATTTAAGCCCCATACATAACCCCAATCTACCATGATCCATATGGTAAATATCGGTACTTCTTAACGAATTAGTCTCGCTAGTAAGAAGGACGCAGCATAAATCGTCAAGAAACTATTCCAACCTCTACCTATAGGTGTATTTTTGCAAGTCTATCGAAATAGGGGAAATGTGCGCGCCTTCTCCCATCCAGTCTGACCGGGTCTCTATGTCCTTGCCTCACGAGCAATTCTCGGATACGGGCTTGGGTCCCACACAAGGGCGCCTCCGCTTGATAATTTTTACCCTCAAAAGGCCCCTAAGAGGAGGTCAGGACGTGCCGCTCAAATCATGCCTGTTGCGCACATTAATCGTCGTATGCGCGCTGGTCTTCCCCCGCCCCTCCCTGGCTAATTTTGAACAGGCGCCGCCACCGACAGCGCTCTTTGTGGTGGTCAGCATCGCCCCTCTTTCCTTTCTGGTCAGCGGCGTCATGGCGGGCGCGGGCCAGCCGCACACCCTCCTGCCCAGCGGCACCACGCCCCACAGCTACACCATGCGCCCGAGCGATGCGCGCGCGCTGAGCCAGGCGGATCTGATTTTCTGGGGGGGCGAAGCGCTCGAGACGTTTCTGGCCCACGCCCTCAATACGCTTCCAAAATCCGCACATGTTGTTGAGTTGAGCCGCACGCCCGGCTTGGCGATGGCGTTTACGACGCCGGCACGTAAATTTAATGAAGAACGCGGCGCGCCCAATATGCATTTCTGGCTTTCGACAACGAACGCCCAATTTCTGGTCGATGAAATTGCTTCTGCGCTGGCGTTACGCGATCCTGAGCATGAAGCCCTTTACAAAACCAACGCCGCAGGGATGAAACAACGATTGGCGCTTTTGAAGGAAGCGTTGAACACGCAGCTTCGCGACGTTCGGCGCGTCCCTTACATGACCTATCATGACGCCTATCGGTATTTTGAGGAAGAATTTGACCTGAATTCCCAAGGCGCGCTCGTCGCCAATCCGGATATTCCGCTGGGCGCCGCTTCTTTAATGAAACTGCGACGCGATACAAACCGCTTGTCCATTGCCTGTATTTTCAGCGAACCTCAATTTGAGCCTCAGCTTATCAAAATACTCATAAAAGACGCACAAATACGCACCGGAACGCTGGACCCCTTGGGAACCGGGATTGCTCCGGGGCCAGATGGCTATTTTCTTCTCATGCAACGCCTTGGCGAAGCTTTTCATCGTTGTTTGTCTCACTAAGCTTATCATACGGCTATTCTTGACGAGAAGACCTGAGGATTGCATAAATCCCGCCGCTGCAGATAGACTGGGTTTAGAACGAGAAAGGACGGCGCACATCCAATGGCTAC
>JAJFIM010000375.1 GCA_021774995.1 Alphaproteobacteria bacterium
CCGCCTTTTGATCTGCCGGAGGCGGAATCGGAATTGGTGGCGGGCTATCAGGTTGAGTATTCCTCGACGCCTTATCTGCTGTTTATGATCGGCGAATATCTCAACATTGTTCTCATGTGCGCTATGATCAGTATTTTATTCTTAGGGGGGTGGCTACCGCCATTTGATGTAGCGCCCTTTAATTGGGTTCCCGGCGTGATCTGGTTTGTCCTCAAAGTGTGCTTTGTGTTTTTCATGTTCGCCATGGTGAAGGCCATCGTGCCGCGCTACCGCTATGATCAGCTCATGCGGCTGGGCTGGAAGGTTTTTCTTCCCCTCTCTTTGTTTTGGGTGGTTTTAAGCGCTGGCATCGTGGTGAGCTTTCCTGATGTCTTTCCGTTGGTGAGGTGAAGAAATTGGCCATAAAGAAAAGTGGAAGGAGGTAGACCCCATGTCGCGGATCGTTAGCGCCGTGCGCGCCGCTTTTCTGATGGATTTCATTGCGGGTTTCAGCGTCGCCATGCGCTATTTCTTCAAACCGAAACCGACCATCAATTATCCTTTTGAAAAAGGCCCGCTCTCTCCGCGTTTTCGCGGCGAACACGCCCTGCGCCGTTACCCCAACGGCGAAGAGCGCTGCATCGCCTGTAAATTGTGCGAAGCGATCTGCCCGGCGCAAGCCATCACCATTGAAGCCGAACCCCGCGATGACGGCAGCCGCCGCACAACGCGCTATGACATCGACATGGTGAAATGCATTTATTGCGGTTACTGCCAGGAGGCTTGCCCGGTTGACGCCATTGTCGAAGGGCCGAATTTTGAATTCGCAACGGAAACGCGCGAGGAATTGATCTACACGAAAGATAAACTTCTGACGAACGGGGATCGCTGGGAGAGAGAAATTGCCAAGAATCTGGAACTGGATGCGCCTTACCGTTAAAAAGCCGCCATTCAGGGCTGGAACATAAGAAAGAATATCCGTTCGGGCGTTCGCCCTAGCTTCATCAGGAAAGAAGTCTGGTCACCCATTATGATCATACACGCCATCACCTTCTATACGTTTTCCTCCGTGATTTTGATCTCAGCATTTATGGTCATCGCGGCGCGTAACCCTGTGCATTCGGTGTTGTTTCTGATCCTGGCGTTTTTCAATGGCGCGGGGCTCTTTGTCTTGTTGGGCGCGGAGTTTTTGGCGATGATTCTGGTGATCGTCTATGTCGGCGCCGTGGCCGTGTTGTTTTTATTCGTTGTCATGATGCTCGATATCGACTTTGTGCAATTGCGCGAAGGGTTTTTAAGTTACTTGCCGGTTGGAGCGCTGGTCGGCCTGGTGGTGCTGGTGGAACTCGTGCTCGTGGTTTCGCAGGCCGGCGTTGATTTAAGCGCTGTGGCAATTGCGGCGCAGCCAACGCCCGATGTAGCGGTGCGAAGCAACACGGCGGCGCTCGGGGATTTCCTCTACACGGATTTTGTATACTTCTTTCAAACTGCCGGAATGATCCTCCTTGTGGCGATGATCGGTGCGATCGTTCTCACTTTGCGTCACCGGCCGGGAGTGCGCCGGCAAGTAATCGCAGATCAGGTTGGGCGAAAACGTGAGCAAGGCGTCGAGATTGTGACTGTGAAACCGGGGCAGGGATTGTAAAAAAATGCTGGAAATAGGGCTGGGCCATTATCTCACCGTTGCCGCGATACTCTTTACGCTGGGCATTCTGGGTATTTTCATCAACCGGAAGAACGTCGTCATTATTTTGATGTCGATTGAATTGATGCTGCTCGCGGTTAATATCAACCTTGTTTCTTTTTCCGTTTATTTAGGCGATCTGGTGGGACAAGCCTTTGCGCTTTTCGTGCTGACCGTGGCTGCGGCGGAAGCGGCGGTGGGTCTGGCGATTCTCGTGGTCTATTTCCGCAATCGCGGAAACATTGGCGTCGAAGACATCAATCTTATGAAAGGGTAGGGGGCAAAGCTTCTCTCATGCTTTACAAATTGATTGTATTGCTGCCGGCGATAGGCGCGCTCATCAGCGGCCTTTTGGGGCGCTGGATCGGCCACCGCGCAGCGGAGGTCATCACGTCGTCACTGTTGGTGCTGTCTGCGATATTGAGTTGCTTCGCGTTTTACGACGTGGCGATTGCGGGCCAAGGCCCATCAGGCGCCATCACGTTTTTTCGCTGGTTTGACGTGGGCTCATTAGAGGCCGAGTGGGCGCTGCGCATCGATACGCTGACGGTGGTGATGCTGGTGGTGGTTACGGGCGTCTCTTCGCTCGTTCATATTTATTCCATCGGTTATATGAGTCACGATCCGCATCGAGCGCGGTTTTTCTCATATCTGTCGCTCTTCACCTTTGCCATGCTGGCCCTGGTCACGGCGGATAATTTATTACAGATGTATTTTGGATGTGAGGGTGTTGGACTCGCGTCTTATTTGCTGATCGGGTTTTGGTACAAAAAACCCTCCGCCAACGCCGCCGCCATCAAGGCTTTTCTGGTCAACCGCGTGGGCGATTTTGGTTTTGCCATTGGGATCATGGCGATTTATTTCGTGTTTGATGCGGTGGATTTCGACACGATCTTCGCCAAGGCGCCGGAATTGGCGGGCGCGAACTTTCTTTTCCTTGGTCAAAGCGTCGATGTGCTGACCACCATCTGTCTGCTGCTTTTTGTCGGCGCGATGGGCAAGTCGGCGCAAATTTTTCTGCACACCTGGTTGCCGGACGCCATGGAGGGGCCGACGCCGGTCTCGGCCTTGATTCACGCCGCGACCATGGTCACCGCCGGCGTGTTTCTGGTGTGCCGTATGTCATATCTTTTTGAGTTCGCGCCGGACGCCCTCTATGTGGTGACGCTGGTGGGCGCCCTGACGGCTTTTTTCGCCGCCAGCGTGGCCCTTGTGCAAAACGACATCAAACGCGTGATCGCCTATTCCACGTGCAGCCAGTTGGGGTATATGTTTTTTGCCGCCGGGCTTGGCTATTACAATATCGCGATGTTCCACCTCTTCACCCACGCTTTTTTCAAGGCGCTGTTGTTCCTCGGGTCGGGGTCCGTCATCCATGGCGTGAGCGACGAGCAGGACATGCGCAATATGGGGGGATTGTTCAAATATCTTCCCTGGACGGGCATGCTCATGATCATCGGCACGCTGTCCATCACGGGCGTCGGCATTCCGCATACGATTATCGGCCTTTCCGGCTTTGTATCGAAAGACGCGATTATTGAGGGCGCTTATGCGGCGGGAACGCCCATTGGTACTTTCGCGTTCTGGATTGGCCTGATCGCGGCGGCGATGACGGCGTTTTATTCCTGGCGGCTGATATTCATGACCTTTTTCGGCAAGCCGCGGGCGCCGATTGACGTCATGAGTCACGTTCATGAATCTCCGGCGAGCATGATGATCCCCTTGCTTGTGTTGGCGTTTGGCGCTGTTTTCGCCGGGGTGGCGTTGCACGGTCTCTTTATCGGAGATGCTTCCGAAGGGTTCTGGGGAGACGCTCTTTTTGCGCTGGGCGCGGCTGCTCATGAAGGGGCCGGGGCTGTGCAGGAAGGCGCGCATGAATTGCCGACTCTCGTGGTGTTTGGTCCCTTCCTGGTGATGCTGTTCGGGTTAAGTTGGGCGGCCTATTGGTATCTCAGGCGCCCTGATATTCCCGAACGCATCGCGGCCAATCAGGGCTTGCTGTATTTGTTCCTGCTCAACAAATGGTATTTCGACGAGATTTATGATTTCCTGTTTGTGCGTCCGGCCAAACGCCTGGGCCGCTTCTTGTGGAAGCGGGGTGACGGCTGGTTGATCGATGGCTTCGGACCGGACGGCATGGCGGCGTTGACGCTGAGCGTCACGCGGCGCGCGATTAAACTGCAAACCGGGTATATTTATCATTACGCCTTTGTGATGCTGATCGGCGTCGCGGCCGCGGCAACTTATCTTTATATTAAATCTACGGGGGCGCTGTAATATGTCCGAGTGGATTTTAACGGTCATCACGTTCTTGCCTCTTGTGGGCGCATTCTTTTTGTTTCTGGTCAAAGGCGAAGACGAAATTGTCGCGCGCAACGCCCGCAATGTCGCTCTGTGGTCGACGCTGGTGACCTTTGCCGCTTCTCTCGTGCTGCTTGTCGAATTTGATTCGTCGCAAGCGGGGTTTCAGTTTGAGATCACGCGCGAATGGCTGGGCGGCAACATCACCTATCACATGGGCGTTGACGGCATTTCGATTCTGTTTGTCATCCTGACGACCTTCCTGACCCCGCTGTGCATTCTGGCGTCATGGCAGTCCATCACGGTGCGCGTCAAAGAATATATGATCGCGTTTTTGATTTTGGAAACGCTGATGATTGGCGTGTTCTGCGCGCTCGATCTGGTTTTGTTTTATCTGTTCTTCGAGGCGGGC
>JAJFIM010000376.1 GCA_021774995.1 Alphaproteobacteria bacterium
CGCCGAGGTTATGGCCTCGCCGGAATCGATCTTGATCATGTCATAGCATGAGGCCCGCCGGTTACATTGCCATTTATTTCGGCGCCATGCGCAGCGCGCCGTCGAGACGGATTGTCTCACCATTGCAATACTGATTCTCAATCAGATGAACCACAAGCTTGGCGTATTCGGAAGGATCTCCCAGACGGTGGGGATAAGGCACGCTGGCGCCCAGCGCATCCTGAACCTCTTGCGGCAGGCTCGCCAGCATCGGCGTTTTAAAAAGACCCGGCGCGATGGTGTTGATGCGAATGCCCGATCCCGCAAGATCGCGCGCGATGGGCAGCGTCATGCCCGCAACTCCGGCTTTTGACGCAGCGTACGCCACCTGCCCGATCTGCCCTTCAAAAGCGGCGACCGAGGCCGTACAAACAATCGCCCCGCGCTCACCGCCTTGCAACGGCTCAAAAGCCGCCATCACAGCCGCCGCGAGGCGAATGCAATTAAAGGTCCCCACCAGATTAACTTTTAAGACTTTTTCGAAAGCATCCAATGGGTGCGGTTCGCCGCGCCCCACGGTTTTAGCGCCGATAGCGATGCCTGCGCAATTGACCAACATCCGCACCGGCCCATGCGCATCCGCCGCCTCGTCCAATGCGTTTTTCACGTCCGATTCGCTGGAAACGTCGACGCGGGCAAACCGGCCGCCTATTTCTTGCGCCACTTGTGGGCCCCGCTCCTCGTTCATATCAAAGAGAGTGACCCTCGCGCCTTTCGCGGCAAGCGCCCGCGCGCTGGCTTCGCCCAGACCGGAAGCTCCGCCTGTAACAATCGCCGAGATGTTTTGAATTTTCATCTTTTTCCTAGCAATATCGCGCAACAAAATCTGGCGCACCAGGGAAGATTCGAACTCCCGACCCCTAGATTCGTAGTCTAGTGCTCTATCCATCTGAGCTACTGGTGCTGTTGCGCAGGCGTATGGATAATTATTTCGCACGCCCGCCTTATCCCTCGAACTACAGTCCCAAGGAGCGGAGGGAGATTTCGCATATCGTGAGCAGGAAGGCAAGCGCCGGGGCGATAATCAATTGCAGGATTGCGTAAAATAAGAGACGCTGATGACCTTGGGTGAGAAAGGACGTGGAAATGGATAGGCGCGTACGAAGGGTCTGGTCAAATGCGGCGCGCGCCGCCATGGCGCTTACACTCTCGGGATGCGGATCTACCAATCAGACTGAGATATCGGCTCCTTCCGGAAATGGTCCATTGATATTATCGTCGCCTTCCCTTTTGCCTATAACTAACGCAGAAGAGCCTAATGCGGACAAATTACGAGCCTTAACCCGCATTGTGCAAAACCAAACCAGCGCCATGAACGCTTATAGAGTGGTGCGCGATTTTCAGCAGGATCGGTATTACTCCGCTATTACGGCCATTGAAGAAGCGCTGCGTAAAGGCGGCGCCATGGATAATCCTACCATGCTGGAGCATTGGCGGACTGCGGCCCACGCCTCCCAACAAATCGATCTCGCGCTTTTCCAATTACAAGGCGCATTCGCAACTTACCTCCCCTTTATAGGCGAGGCGCAAGCTCTCAGTATCCCTGTTGCAGCAATACTGCGGGGGCAGCAGGATGCAGCACTGGATGAACTGCAGCGCCAAAAGGGATTGATGGAATTCGAAAGACAAAAATTGCGTGCCCTACGTCAAGACATAGCCCAAGGACTGGAGCCATTGCCACCACTCCAACCTACCATTGCAGTTGATAATGGCGCCACAACGCCGGAAGAATCCATTGACGCACCCGCCGCCGCGGAAGATGAACCAGGATTACATACAGGGAAATTTCTTATACGAGAAGCGACGCCAGAGGTAAAAGAAATTACTGCCTCCCCACTTGCGATCATCCGTTTCAATAGACCCAACGTCGTGTTTCGCGCTCAAATCAGCGACGCCATTCAGCGAGCAAAATCTGCCACCCCAAAAGGCCGCATTCATCTTGTTGCTGTTGCGCCATTACGCAAGACAAGTCAGCAACAACTACTAGCCCAGGCAGAATCGCATCAATACGCCCAATCAATTCGGCGCGCTGTACAAACATTAGGCATAAAACCTAAAGACATTCGCATTACGGCGCAAACTTCTAAAGCTGTTTCCAGCAGCGAAGTTCATATCTATACAGATGAATAAGTTTTCTATAATTCATGTACACGCGCCCTAACAGTCGATATAGGCTCGCATCTCAAACAGAGTGCTAGCCTCATAAACACCCCGTGCTATGGCGCGGGCGACACAATCAGCGGCCAGAGCGCCAACCTCTGTGATCGCTACAAAATCTGGATCGCCCAGCGGCTGTGCGCCGGTCGCCAAGACAAATAGTGTGTCGCCGTCCATGGGGCTATGCACGGGACGGATAGCTCGAGCAACGCCGTCTTGCGCCATAATGGCCACGCGCCGGGCTTCTGCCGGGGTCAATACCGCATTAGTGGCAACCACGCCAATCGTGGTGTTCCGCCCTAGTCCGGCATTCAATTTTGTCCCTTCGGTAAAGTCAAAACTGGCGACAAAGTCAATAGGCGGGGAGTGGCCTCCAAATTCAGCACCGTGCTCGAACGGCCAGGCCCAGAAGCACTTCTCGCCAGGCATAAAAACAGAACCGAATGAATTAACCGCCATCATCGCAGCCACCTGCAAACCCTGAGCCGTAATGATAGACGCAGTGCCCAGGCCCCCTTTTACTTGGCCGGCTTGTGCGCCATATCCGGCGCCCACGGTCCCGAGGGAAAGGTCTTTATGGGATGCCGCCTCGATAGCCTCCCGTCCCAAACGAGCATAGGGAGACGCTTCTCCCCATGACTTATCGCCGCCATTTGTAAGATCAAAAAGAATGGCCGAAGGCACCACGGGCGAGACCAGAGAGGCTTGCCCCAAACAAAATCCGCGCCCCCGTTCCCCCAACCAATCCGTGACGCTGGAAGCCGCCGCCAGACCGTAAGACGATCCCCCGGACAGCACGACGGCATCCACCGCATCAACAAGAGTTTCTGGAGACAGCGCATCGGTCTCTCTTGTTCCGGGCCCACCTCCGCGGCACTCCACGGCGGCCACCGCACGAGCGGCGGGCAACACAACGCTTGTCCCCGTTCCTATGCCTGCATCATGTGCATGGCCCACGTCAATTCCATTAACATCACACAGATGATTATACGGACCGGGCTTGGTTGGTGAGGTCACAAACTCATTCTTTCACTGTGGCGACAATAAACAATCTGCGAAACGGGAATAAAGTCGCGCCGTCCGGACGCTTACAATAGGCGGTGGCTAATTTCGCTTTGCACGTTTCAACAAAACTCTCCCGATCCTTACCCTCTAGAAGTGATAAATATGGAGTGAGGGCGGTTCCGCTGATCCAACTATAGACAGGATCTTCGCCTCTTAATACGTGAATATATTCGGTCTCCCAAATATCGAGCGCATCAGTGTGATGCGAAAGAAATTCATAATAGTCTTCCGGCCGGGCGACTGGATTAAAATCACGCACGCCTCTCAAACTCTCCGCCCATGGGCCGGTTTCGACCACCTGCTGAAGTATCGTATGACTGGGAGAAGTAAAATTGCGAGGCATCTGCACGGCCAGAGCGCCCCCTGAGCGCAAAAAGGAGATGAGTTTCAAAAATAGAGATTTGTGGTTTTTCAACCAGTGCAAAGCCGCGTTGCTAAAAATCAGATCCGCATGAATCTTTGGCGACCAGGCGCCTATATCAGCGCATATCCACTCAGCTTTAACATCACTGGACTTAGCTTCGCGCAGCATTTCTTCATTATTATCAATACCGGTGATATCTGCGCCTTCCCAGCGCTGAGCTAACACCCTTGTGGAATTTCCCGGCCCACAGCCTAAATCATAAATTCGCTTTGGCGATTCCAAATTAACGCGCGCCAACAACTCAACGCTCGGCCGCGATCGTTGGTCTTGATGTTGAAGATATATTTTTGGATTCCAACCATTCATGGGCGCTTCCTTTCGCTTATTGCGTCGGGAAATGTTATTTGAAAGACCGTACCTTGCGCATCACTTCGAATAAGATCAATCGAACCGCCATGCGCTACAGTCAATTCCTGGGCAATGGCAAGCCCCAAACCCGTTCCTCCCTGTCGAACACTGCCTGAAAAGGCTTCAAACAAATGTTCGCGCGCCATATGAGGAATGCCCGGTCCGTTATCCTCCACTTTTATGGAAATGCCCGAGGCGCCATTCAAATGCATAGAGGAAGCACTGACCGTGACGGCATAAACCTCTTTTTTCTCGCTGCCAGCTTCCATAGCTTGGGTGGCGTTTCTTCCCAGATTAAGCAAAACGCGGAACAATTGATCTGAATCAGCAAGAACTTCAGTATTTGGTTCAACGCGGTTGATCCACCGAATACGACCATCTTCCGGTAGACCAACATGATCCCCGACATCATCGACAAGATTCGCCAGATCAAGGGGCGCTTTTTGGGGTGGCGGCTCTTCGGCTCTACCATATTTTAGCGTCTTGGTGGTGAGATCAATAGCCCGGTCAATGGAAGACAGAAGCTTAGGCGCAAGACGCTGCACCTTGGGATCTTCGCTGGACGTCAGATTGTCCGTGATGAGCTGGGCGCTCGCCAGAATATTGCGCAGGTCGTGATTTATCTTGCTCACCGCTGCGCCAAGCCCTGCAAGGTGGGCTTTTTGATTAAGTGAATTCCGAATATCGGTTTGCAGCTCAGCAAGCTCTTGCTCAGCCATGCGAATTTCTTCCGCCGTTGAG
>JAJFIM010000377.1 GCA_021774995.1 Alphaproteobacteria bacterium
TGGATTCCTGATTCAAATTTACATTCCGCTTTATATGCTTGGGTTTGTGTATAGAGAGATTAAGCAAGCTTTGGTTGACATGGAATCCATGTACCGTTTATTGGGCATAGATCCGGAAGTCTCTGACGTTGAGGGGGCAACGCACCTGCATGTTTCAGGAGCGGAAATACGGTTTGAAAATGTTTTCTTCTCGTACGATCCGGATCGAGGAATCCTGAAAGACGTTTCGTTTGTTGTTCCGGCAGGCAAAAAAGTCGCCATCGTGGGGCCCAGCGGAGCGGGGAAATCTACGATATCTCGCGTGCTGTTCCGATTTTATGATGTCTCATCAGGCCGCGTTCTCATAGATGGTCAGGATATCGCCAATGTCACTCAATCCAGTTTACGCGAAGCGATCGGAATTGTTCCTCAAGACACTGTTCTTTTTAACGATACGATCCGGTATAATATTGCTTATGCTAAAACTGACGCCAGCGATAAAGAAATTCAAAGGGCGGCGCGGCTCGCTCAAATACACGCGTTCATTGAATCCCTTCCTCAAGGGTATGAGACAATGGTCGGGGAGCGCGGACTGAAGCTTTCGGGGGGTGAAAAACAGCGCGTCGCGATTGCCCGAACCATATTGAAGGACCCCCCGATATTGCTGCTTGATGAAGCCACTTCCGCGCTTGACAGCAAAACTGAATCCGAAATTCAGGACGCCCTTCGCGAGGTTTCCCGTCAGCGCACGACCTTGGTCATTGCGCACCGGCTCTCCACTGTTGTCGATGCCGATGAGATTCTGGTATTGCAAGCTGGAAGCATTGCCGAACGGGGGTCTCATGACGAACTTCTGTCTCAAAAGGGCATTTACGCGCAAATGTGGACTCAACAACTAGAATCCAGATCAACGCCCCTAGAGGCGATTGAGGGGTGAATATCTAATCATTGGTTGCCGGTTTTAATTATGGCATCATAAACCCCTGCGCAAAAATGAAGAGTCACACTAACATTTGAGGTCATTGATGGGTTCTGTGTTTTCAATTATCCCGAAAATACACCGGGAAGGGCTGCGGTTCATCTTCCTATTTGCTTTTATCACCCTGGTATTTTTTCTGATTTGGGCGCCATTAGGGTGGATGGGGCTGGTTTTGACAATTTGGTGTGTTTACTTTTTCCGCGACCCGGAGCGCATCACCCCAATTGGCGAGGGACTTGTAATCAGTCCGGCTGATGGCGTGATCTGCTTTGTAGGGCCGGCAATTCCCCCCCAGGAATTAGAAATGGGAGAAGAGGGGTGGCAGAGGATTAGCGTTTTTATGAATGTGTTTAACTGTCACGTAAACCGCTCTCCGGTGGATGGAACTGTCGTCAAATCTGTCTACTGGCCTGGAAAGTTTTTTAATGCTTCCCTTGACAAAGCTAGTGATGAGAATGAGCGGCATAGCCTCTCGCTCAGTTCTGAAAAAATGGGCCTTATCGGCGTCGTTCAAATTGCCGGTTTGGTCGCCCGGCGCATTGTTTGCGATGCGGGAGTGGGAGATGCGCTCAAAGCGGGAGAGCGATACGGTATCATTCGTTTTGGCAGTCGCCTCGATGTTTATGTCAAATCTGAGTTATCCGCACGCGTGGCCGTTGGGCAGACAATTGTGGCGGGCGAAACCATTTTGGCGGATACGGCTAAGGTGGGAGCGGCGCAAGAGACGGAAATACGATGACTGAGCAAATACGCCGGAAACGGGGCTTAAGGCGCAGGCGTTTGAAACCACTCCCCATTCGCTCTCTGGCGCCTAATATTCTGACCGTTCTTGGTCTATGCGTCGGTTTGACAGCCATACGCTTTGCACTTGAGGATCGTTATGAAGCGGCTATGAGCGCCATCGTGATCGCCGCTCTCCTGGATGGTCTTGATGGGCGCGTCGCCCGACTATTGAAAGGGGCGACCAGGTTTGGCGCCGAATTGGATTCATTGAGCGATTTTGCCAATTTTGGCATTGTTCCCATCATGGTTCTCTATATTTGGAGCCTGCATGGCCTGGGCGGCGTTGGGTGGATTGCGGGACTGGCTTTTTCTATCTGTTGCGCTCTGCGTCTTGCGCGTTTCAATGTTGCCTTGGAAGACCCAGATAGACCCGCCTGGAAGCGAAATTTCTTTGTCGGCGTTCCAGCACCCGCCGCAGCCGGATTAGTTATCTCGCCAGTTTTTTTAGATTTTCTTGGCTTTTCCAGTGTACGCGAGTGGCCGCTTTTTTTGGCGATTTATGTTGGCGTTATTTCCTTTTTGATGATCAGCCAGATACCCACATTTTCGGGCAAAGGAATAAAAATAATGCGGGAGCAGGTTTTACCCCTCTTGCTGCTTGTCGCATTATTTGCGGCCTTAATGTTGATCTATCCGTGGCAAACCCTGACGGCCAGCGCGCTTTTGTATTTGATCTCCATTCCTC
This sequence comes from Alphaproteobacteria bacterium, assembly GCA_021774995.1. Taxonomy (GTDB): domain Bacteria; phylum Pseudomonadota; class Alphaproteobacteria; order SMXP01; family SMXP01; genus JAJFIM01. The sequence continues at coordinate 2,427 of JAJFIM010000377.1, forward strand.
TTGCGATTTTGAATTACCGGAAAAATTTAGCAAATTGGACTGCGCAAAGCGGCGATAAGGAAACGGATGAATTAGTCGAATAATCGAGAAGATTTATTCGGCTGGTTGCGGACTCTCGTGTGATTTGCGTGACCGATTGCGGAAATGCTTGCCCCAAAGGGCGAGAATATAGCTCACACATTTCGCCCAGTATTGTGGAAGATGCACGCGCAGATGTTGCGGCAACACCAAAAGGGCGGGTGTAAGGATGAGTGTAATGAGAGTTGCAAAAGCCAGCCCAAAAACGACAGCTGTCGCCAATTCGATCCACCATACGGCAATAGGCCCGCCTGCGGTGACGGTTCGCGTGAAGAAATTAACATTCAGTTGAACAGCCATAGGCAGAAGGCCGCAGATGGTGGTGATCGTTGTGAGGAGTACGGGCCTTAGCCTCTGCGTTGCGGTGCGAATAACCGCTTCATAAAGCTCATAGCCGGCTTCGCGCAACCTCTGAAAAGTATCGATCAAAACAATATTGTTGTTCACCACGATGCCCGCCAAGGCAACGATGCCCGTTCCCGTCATGACGATACTGAAGCTTTGGCCAGTAATAATGATGCCTAACAGAACGCCTACAGTGGACACAATCACAGATGAGAGAGTGAGGAAAACATGATAAAAGTTGTTGAACTGTGTCAAAAGAATGATTCCCATCAAGAATAGAGACAGGAGCATGGCGGAACTTAAAAAATCCGCGGCGGCGTCGCCTTCTTCGTCGGCGCCTTTAAATTCATAATCTATGCGCGGATCAATGCCGGACTCTTTAAGCCATTTCTTTATTTCATCAACTTTTTGACTGGGTAGAACGCCCGGTTCTGTGTTGGCGCGAATGGAGATGATGCGTTTGCCATTCATGCGGTCAATTTTGTTGACCTGGGGCTGGGGGGAGCGCTTTACGAAATTGCTGATGGGGACGAGCCCTTGTGCTGTTTGAATCTTTAGTTTGTCCAATTGACTTAGATTGCGGTCGGCATTTGGATAGCGGACGCGAATTTCCACTTCGTCTTCTGCGTCGTCAGGCCGGTATTCGCCAATGAGAACGCCCGTGGTGACCAATTGAACGACGGAGCCCACCTGCGCCACGTCTGCGCCAAAGAGACCCGCTTGTTCCCGGTCAACTGTTAGTTCCCATTCGATGCCTGGCAGGGGGCGGCTGTCTTCTATCTCAATGAGACCATCTAATTTATCCCAGTATTTTCGGATGCGTGCGACGTCCGACAGCAAAACATCGCTGTAATCAGATCGTAATTGAAGTTGCACATCTTTGCCAACGGGGGGACCTGCCTCTTGCAGACGGACTTCTACGCGAATGCCAGGAAAGCTAGATGTTTTCTCCCTTATTTCATGTATGATTTCGCTGCTATGGCGCCGATCTTTCCAGTCTTTGAGTTCAATATTGATCTGACCGATCGTGTCGTCCGGTGGCGGACTTTGTAATGCAAAACCCATGCTGTTAGAGGAACTCGTCGCTGTGTATATATTTTCAATCCCTTCAATGGTCATGATTTTGTTTTCAACTTCCACGACAAGTCTAAGTTCTTCCTCCGTGGACAGGTTTCCTCTGGCGCCAACCATGGCGCTGATAATTTCCGGATCGGAATTGACAAAAAATATAGTTCCGACATTTGACGCCAAAAACAAACCGATGATAATTGTCACAACGCCAATTGATAAACTTAATACTTTCAAAGGACTGTGCACGGCCCATTGGACAATTTTTGCATAGCGCCCGATGAACCCCTTCATGGCGGCCAATTCCGTATGCTCGTCGCCCGCTAAAGCTTTCATGGTGGTTGTCGTGCCCGTTTGGGCCTGGCCAAAAATGGAACCAATAACGGGAAGGAAGATCAGGGCCACGAAAAGAGAAGCCATCAACACATAGATCAATGTGATCGGGAGGTAGGCCATAAATTTGCCGGTAATGCCCGGCCATAACAACATAGGCAAAAACGCCGCTAATGTTGTGAGTGTTGACGAAAAGATAGGCCACGACATTCGTTTGGCCGCGAGGGCGTAAGATTCTTTCTTATCGAGACCCGCAGACATTTTCCTGTCGGCGTATTCCACCACCACAATGGCGCCGTCCACCAACATGCCTACGGCCAAAACCATCCCGAACATCACCATATTATTGACGGAACTGCCGGTCATATACAAAACGAGGAACGCCAACAGAAAAGAGGACGGGATGGCAATGCCGACCATCAATCCGGAGCGCAAACCCAACGCCGCGACGATGATAACCATGACCAGGCTGATAGCCGTCAATATGGATGCTTGCAAGCTGGTCAAGGCGTCGTTGATGAAATCTGAAGTATCAAGAATGAACCCGACTTCGACATTGTCAGGCCATATTTTTTTTTCGATGGCGACAATATCGCGAACGCTCTGGTTTGTCTTTATAACATTGGCGCCAAGCCGTTTCACAACTTGTAAGGCTACGGCGGGCTTGCCGTTAAATAACGCATAACCTTCGCGATCTTTGTATGTCCTCCGAATGCTCGCCACATCCGATAATGTTACAACGCCATCTCCAGAGACCTTGATCGGCAAGTCATAAATATCTTGCGCTTTTTCAAAAAGGCCGGGGACCTTTACCGAAAACCGCCCCTGGCCGGTATCAAGGGCGCCGGCGGCAATAAGGCGGTTATTGTTTGTAACTGCGATTAGCAGTTCCTGCTGCGTGATGTTGTAGGTTTCGAGTTTGACCGGGTCGATGACGATTTCCAGAAGGTCTTCTCGATTGCCCATGAGATTAACTTCCAAAACGCCCGGCAGTGCTTCGATGCGATCTTGCAATTCTTTAGCGAGTTGAAACAATTTTCTTTCGGGCAGAGAACCCGACAGCGTAACGGCAATTACCGGAAAGAGGGCGGCATTGAGCTCGGTCACCATGGGCTCTTCAGTGTCCGAGGGCAGGTCTGCTTTAGCGATGTCCACTTCTTCGCGACCATCGATAAGCGCCTGGTCTTGATCAAAATTCACATCGAATTCGAGACTGATAAATGCCATCCCTTCAACAGCAGAGGCTTTCATCTCTTTAACGCCTTCTATGGATTGAAGGCGTTTTTCCATCGGTTTGATAAGCAAGCGTTCTGCATCAGTCGGCGATATGCCGGGATGGCTCATGGAAATCAGAACAAAAGGGAAGGGGATATCGGGATCGGCTTCCTTGGGAATATTAATATAAGAAGAAACCCCGAAAATAATCGACACAACGAGAATCGCCATCACCGTCCGAGCCCGGCTTAACGCCATATCGATGAGAGCATTCATGATTGAGCGCCGTCTTTTTCAAGAATGACTTCAACTTTTTGACCCTTCGAAACATATTCCTGACCGACGGTAATAACCCTTACTGTTTCAGGCAGACCAGTCACCCATACTCCTACAGGATCATCAGAGATGATTGTAACAGGGATAAATTTGACGATATTATCATCGTCAACGGTACGAACGCCGATCAATCCTTCAGCATTGAGAACAAGGAGTGACGGCGCAATGCGATGTCCATTGATGGAATTTTTGGGAACGCTTATTTCGCTGGTTACTCCATCGCGAATAGAGCTGTCCGGATTGGGGATGACGAGTTCGATCCGAAAGGTGCGCGTGGCCGGGTCAGCGCGCTCACTGATAAAGCGGATCGCCCCTTTAAGAATCGTCCCATCGATAAGTTGAGCGGTTCCGGCATCGCCGACATGGAGCGAACTGACTTCATTTTCAGACACCTGTCCAACGACCAAATATTGCGTCTCATCGACAATGGTCGCGCAGGCGTCTCCTTGGCGCATATAATCGCCAATTTCTACGGCGCGGTTGTCTAAGACGCCTGCGAAGGGCGCGCGGATTTTAGTTTGTTCAATTTCAACTTCTATGCGTTCCAGCCCTGCCTCGGCAGCGTTGAACGCGGCTTCCGCCGCGGCTTCCTGCGTTTCTGAGCGGTGACCATTTTTGGTCAGTTTACGCGAAACATCATATTCCAATTGGCGCTGCCGCATATTGGCCTCAGCTTCGCGTTTGCGCGCTTGCCGCGCGTTCATCGATAATTCGCATAACAGATCGTCTTTATTTACAAAACCACCTTCTTCTGCAGGAACCGCCACGACCGTTCCCACTGTCTCGGCGCGGACAACAACTGTGCGTAAAGCTTCGGTGCGGCCTCGTATAACAACAGTCGTTATATGGGGTTGGGCCGTGCTGATTGCGGCGCGAACTGATATGAGAGTCTCTTCTTGGGTCGTGGCGGACGCATTCAGATTTTGGCTCTGTGCGCTGTCGCCACCTATGAGGCCAGATAATATCCAGGCGGCAATCACAATGGCGATCACGGCGGCCCAGATATAGGAGCCCCTGATATTCCAATTGTTGAGTGTCTCACTCATTTTTTCGCGGGAGTATTTTGGAAATTGCGTCATCTGTGACAAATCCGTTTAGGGAAATATTTTTATGTATGGGAGAGGACTGGAGTGGTGCGCTGGACTTTTCGATCCGCATCTTTTTCGATTAGGTGCCGATTTTCTTGAAGATACTTGATGGCTGCTTCATACATGATCTGACCAAATCCGTTTACAAAGCGCATGCCGGCGGTATCGCTTTCCGCAATGGAATTGGCGGTTTCCTCAGCCATAAGTTTCATTCTTGCAATCTGCCTGTCCACCAGTTCGCTCATGCGTCGCTGCGGCAGGAGGTCAGCGAAGACACTGACAAATAAGAATTCAGATCGATATTTATCTTCGGCAAGATCTTGGAGTATGGCCTGTTTAAAATCGGCGCGGCCTTCCTCTGTGAGGGAATAGACTTTTTTATCGGGTCGGCCGCTTTGGCGTTCATCGCGGCAGATCACCAGCTCGTCTTCCGCCAGCTTGCTTAAGGCGGGATAGATCGAGCCAAAACTGGCTTCAAGGCAGTGACTGAAAAGCCCTTCCTCGAACATTTTTCTGATTTCGTACCCAGTCGCATCCCCAAGATGCAGGACGCCCAGGCAAAGAGTTCTTACATCCATTGAGTGTTTTTGCCTCCAAATTGGCTCAAGATTTTAATAGCGAGCCAGGGGAATCCCTATATTGGTCTGATATATCAAGCTATGCCGGACTGATATATGTATGGAGGGGAGAGATGTAAAGTCACAAAATGAAAACAGTGGAATAAATTCGATCACATATGCATTGAACATTGTAATATGCATATATTACAATGACATATGGAAAAGGCTGGCGGTTAATTTCGCCTCCTGCAATATGTGCTTTAGAGGCTTTTCGCCCCTCAATCTCTGATGTTTTTTGCGTAAGCCTCACAGGCGCTGACGCGCTCGCATAAAGGTATGTGAGGGAAAGCTTTCTGCAAGATATTGAGAGCGGCAGATGTCGTGGCTGGATCGAGGTCCTCAAGAAGATGCTGCATATCCATTAGGGAAGCTGGATATGAAACTCGCGGGACTTTGATTAACTGACGCAACTGACCACCGCCTGATTTTGGCATACCCGCACCATTTTTAGGTGCTTTACAGCTAGTATGGTCATCAAGGGTAAAATATTTCCTAATCAATCAGGTGACGGAAAGGCTATTGCCGCCAGGTAAGAACTGATAAACTGGATGAGAAGCGCGCCCCCGAAATGAGGCGCGTATAAGAGGATCATTCGTGCGACAACGAAATAATAATGGTGAAAAGGGCAATCAAAGTGCACATCAGGGTCTTAAACCTCGTTCCGTAACGGGTGGAGGCAAATTTGCTCCGCCTCATCTTCTGCGGCGTAAGGTCGGGCGTTGGCGGCATACATATGCCGCTCTTGATCTTGGCACCAATAATTGCCGTCTGCTTGTGGCTAAACCCTCGCGGAGCGGATTTCGCGTGGTGGATGCGTTTTCCCGAAACGTGCGGCTGGGCGAAGGCGTTGAACAGACGGGGTATCTGTCGCAAGGCGCCATGGACCGGACGGTTGACGCGCTTAAGATCTGTGCGCGCAAAATCGAACGCAGGCAAGTGACGCGCACCCGCGCCATCGCGACGCAAGCCTGCCGGTTGGCGGGGAATGGCGCCCAATTCATTGCCCGTGTGCAGGCTGAGACCGGATTGTCATTTGATATTATACCGGCCGATGAGGAGGCTGGACTGGCCGTGGCCGGCTGCGCTTCCTTGGTGGACCGAACGTGTGATTCCGTTTTGATATTTGATATTGGAGGAGGGAGCACGGAGCTTGTCTGGCTGGACCTGCGACGCGACGATGAATATTGCAAGGTCAGTCAAGGGAAGGGGGTCATGCAGGCATGGGCGTCACTCCCCTTTGGGGTGAGCAATCTCACTGAAATGTATGGCAAAGGCGCCATTACGCCTG
>JAJFIM010000378.1 GCA_021774995.1 Alphaproteobacteria bacterium
TCCTCTTCAAACAGTCCATAAACGGAGGCAATGCCGTGCGCCATAAAATTGCGACCGACATTAAACAGCGAATTGCCTAATCCGAGTGGATGGTCCGCATTTGCCGAATTGAGCAATAATGCCGGATTCAATACGGCGGACGCGGCCAAGATAACCACGCTTGCATATTGAACCGCTATCCCTGAATCCGGATTGACATATTCAACGCCTGTTGCGCGGGCGCCTTCGCTCACAACGCGCAGCACTGTTGAGCGCGGCCGGATGTCCACTCCGGCCTTTTTTGCGCGCGGCAAATAAGCAACCAGCGGATTCCAAAGAGCATTGATAGGACAGCCCGCATCGCACCAACCGTCATAAATACAGGCTGGACGGCCGTTATAGGGCTCCGTCAGAACTGCCATGGGCGCGGGCGCGGTTGTCATTCCCAGCGCGTCGAACCCTTTTGCGATAATATCGCCCTGCCCAAAGGAAGGCACAGGGGGCAAAGGATAAGGCGCGCCGCCGGGCCGCCATATTTCAGCATTGGCGTCGCCCGACAGTCCGACCTCCAACTGAATACGGTCATAAAAGGGGCGCAGATGATCATAACTGATCGGCCAGTCCCGGCCTTTCCCATAGAGCGAACGCATGCGGAAATCTTCTTCATGCAACCGCGGCCACGTGCCGTAATGGTGCAGAGCCGCGCCGCCCAGCCCCCAGCCAGCATTAAATGTAAAAGCGTAGGGATGCGCTCCCGTACTTTCAACCACTGAGCCGCCCCAGCGCAAACGCCGCGCCCAGATTTGCGAGCTGATAAGGTCTTCCTCCCGCCAGCCGGGACCCGCCTCCAGCAGCACCACCGATTTGCCCGCTTCCGCCAGGTGCGCCGCCATCATGCTCCCGGCGGCGCCCGCCCCGACAATCACCACATCCACTTTTTCAGAGCTGAATTGATCCACGGGCTCTTACCAATTTTCCGGCGGCGCGATGTGGGGAACATAAGGAACGCCAAGACGTTCAAAACCCTCCACCGTGCCATAAGTCACATCGACAGCGTCGGCGCGAAAGACAAAATAAAACAAAGCGGCGGGCGGCCCTTTCCATTCCGGCGGATTGCCGCCCGCGATCAACCCAACAAGGCCATGCGCTTCCTCCTCATTCAGCGCAGTCATAGACCGGCCGAACTCGCGCTGCGCCAGAGCGTCCGCTCCATTTAATCCTGAACGGTAAAAATCCACATAGGGCGGCGGCGCATCCATGTAACGCAGCATGAGGAGCGCGGCGCCGGGGTCCGCCGCCAATTGATGGTCAAGATAATGCGCCAATCCCGCTTCGTCGGCGCCGGAAACCACAGCGCGGCCCAAAGCATCCACAAGATCGGCTTCTTGCTGCGTTAGAATCGCAAACGGGAGGGCCTGAGCGCGCGCTTCAGCGGGATTGAGCATTTTAACGGCGCCGCCAATTTCGAAAGCGAGTGCGCCGAGCGCGCCTCTTTCCAACAAAGTGCGTCTGCTAAGGCGCGCGTCATGCGGATATTTGCGCTGCAACATATTTTTTCCAGTCATGGCGCCGACTCTCCAGTCATTGTGCTCAGCACTCGGAAAAAATACACCCCATTTAGCGCTCATCAGCAGCGCAATTCATTGTGGCATAAGCGCATATTCTTGGCGCTATTCGACTTTCCAATCGCTTCGTCGCTTTTTTTAGATTGACAAATTTGCGAGGGAATATCAATATTCATTTTAAACGTAAACTATCCTAAATGATCTGCGCTCCCAGGCGCGCACTCGGACGGGATGGTTCAACCGCTCACTCTGGGGAATGGGTCGAGCGGAATATTGGAGTTATATTCAGTTTCTTACGGAGTTCAGTCAAAATATAGCACACGCATACACCGATCTGTACACCACTTAAATTAACGACATACGGGGGAAACACATGTCAGATCTTACTCAAGCAAACATAGTTGGCGTTCAATTAAGCCATAAGGCGCGGGACAGAAAACAGCGCTTGCGCTATGGACGCCTTCCGGCCCTTCTACTCGGAGCCTTTGCGATGACCGCCGCGCCATCGGCAATGGCCGCCAGCGGATTGATGGATGAATTGGTCATCACCGCTCAAAAACGCGAACAAAATCAGCAGGACGTCGGCATAGCCATCAATGCCTATAGCGGCAATCAAATGCGCACTTTAGGTGTTGAGAAAAGTTTTGATATTGCCAGGTTTACGCCGGGTGTACATATCAGTGGCAATCTGGCTGGTCAGAACACGCAATACTCAATCCGGGGCGTGACGCAAAACGATTTTAACGACATCATCGAAGCGCCCAACGCCGTCTATCTTGATGACGGCTACATCGCCGTTGCGCAGGGGCAAACTTTTGGCGTTTTCGATATCGACCGCGTCGAGATTCTAAAAGGGCCGCAAGGAACCTTGTTTGGACGCAACGCAACCGGCGGCCTTATCCATTACATCAGCCGGAAGCCAAACTTTGAAGAATATGAAGGTTTTTTGGATGTCACTTACGGGCGCTTTGATTCGCCGGCGCACGCCAACCAAGTGCGTACTGAAGCCGCCTTTGGCGGCCCCATCACTGACAAAATCGCGGCGCGCGCTGCGATCTTGTATAATTACCAAGAACCATATCTGAAAAATAGATATCCCGAGGGAGCGGTTGGCGGTTCGCCAGGGGTGGGAGCCGGCGCCGATTTAGGCGATGACGACACCCTTGCAGGGCGCTTTACCGTTGACTTCAAGCCAAATGAAAATGTGCGCGTCTCCTTGGCGTTCAATGGTTCCCGCAGTCGTCTTAACACAGGCCCTTATCAGTCCAAAGCTACGATCGGCGTGTTTGACGCCGCTGGCGAACTCATAAATGTCACTAACGCCAGCCCGACAGAAACACGCGCAAGTATTGCGTTTGACGGCACAAGCTTTGGGGCGGACACCAATAATAACGGTGACTTTACCGAATTTTTTGAA
>JAJFIM010000379.1 GCA_021774995.1 Alphaproteobacteria bacterium
GCTTGCGCCGCTCGGGCTTAAAGTCACCAATATTGAGCCCGGCGGTCTGCGCACTGATTTTGCCGGACGGTCCATGGCCACCGCCGCACGGGAAATAACTGATTACAACGGCACGGCCCATCAATCGCGGCGGATCATGAATGAACACGCCGGCCATGAACCGGGCGACCCCAAAAAAGCGGCGGGGGCCATCGTCGCCATCGCCGGGACAGATGAACCGCCGCTGCAGCTTCTTCTGGGCGCCGACGCCATGTTCTATATCGGCAACAGACTTGGCGCTTTCCATGCCGAAATGGCCACATGGGCGCCAACCACGCTCAGTATCGCTTATGACGAGGATAGTTCGTAACGACTTAAAATTATTCTTGGACGCTTTTTTCCATTTCCCGGAGTGTTTTTTTCAGCACCTTTCCATAATTGTTTTTAGGCAGGCTTTCAACAAAGCGGTAGTGCTTGGGGCGCTTAAAGCGCGCCATATTCTCTATACAGAATTTTTCTACAGACGCTGTATCTATGCGCAAACCGCGTTTGGGAACCACGTAAGCCACAACAGCCTCGCCCCACTCGCGGTCCGGCCGTCCAATCACCGAAATTTCCGCAATTTGCGGGTGTTTGACCAATACTTCTTCAATTTCACGCGGGTAGATATTCGTGCCGCCTGAAATAATTAGGTCTTTCGACCGGTCTTTTAGCGTCAAAAACCCCTCCTCATCCAATACGCCGTAATCGCCCGTATGCAGCCACCCACCCGCCAGCGCTTGCCCACTGGCCTCCGCGTTGCGCCAATATCCGTTCATGACGGTCTCACCGCGCACCAGAACTTCACCAACTTCGCCGTCGGGTAAATACGCGCCATCCTTATTCGCACTGCGCACTTCAACTGCGCTTTGCGCAATACCCACTGACGAGAGGCGCCTCAGCCAATGGGGATGTTCTTTATCGCCGTGGATGGCGGCACTGAGCGCGGTGATGGTCATCGGGCTTTCCCCTTGGCCGTAAAGCTGCGCCAATTTCGGGCCAAAGCGCTCCAATGCGCCCAAGCAATCCTCCACATACATGGGGCCGCCGCCATAGATTATCGTTTTTAAATTTGCCGTGTCGGTATCGACCGGATGATCCAGCAGACGCTTAACCATTGTCGGCGCCGCAAAGAACACAAGGCCCGGCGTCACTTCGATCAGACGATAGATCTCTTCAACATCAAATCCCCCACTTTCGGGAATAATGTGGCACCCAGCTTGAATAACATGGGGAAGCCCATACAGGCCGGAACCATGGCTCATGGGGGCCGCGTGAAGAATCGCGTTCCACGGCGCCTGTTGATCCACATCGGCAAAATAGCACAGACACATCGCCAATAAATTTCGATGAGAGAGCACGGCCCCCTTCGGCTGTCCCGTTGTTCCACTTGTGTAAAACAGCCAAGCCGGGTCATCGGGTTCGCGCGTCACAAGGGGGAGAGGGTCTTGCGCCAACATCCGTTGATAATCGTCTGAAGGGACCTCCACCACCGTTTGAAGCGCAACCCCTTTCAAAGGTTCAATGACACCCATAAGTTTCGTCGAGGTAAAACAGAGCGTCGCTTCGCTGTTCTCAAAAATGTAAGAAAAGTCGCTTTTATGTAATTTGGCGTTAATCGGCACGGGCACCAGACCCGCATGCCAACACCCATAAAGAAGCTCCAGATATTCCGGGCAATTGGATAAGGCTAAGGCCACGCGATCGCCCGCTTTCAGGCCAAAACGCCCCGCTAGCGCCGAGGCAAGGCGGGCCACACGGTCCGAAACGCCCCCATATGTCTGCAGCACGACACCTCCCTTCATAAGAGCGGGACGCTCTTGAAAGGCGCGCCCCGCCCGCGCCATATGAGAAGCGATATTCATCGAAGAGGCTCCTTTTTGGATTTCGTTGACTCCAGCTTAACAAATAGATTAATGTATCGCTAGTTATAATAATATTTCGACAGATGAAACGTTTTGTGTCTCAATAAATTCAAGGGAGAACGCCATGGCTGAAGACGCCCCTCTTTATAATTGGGAGACTCTGGAGAAAGAAACCGTTCGCCCGGGCGTCACCCGTTCCGGTTTTCGAGGAGATGATGTGCTCCTGGTTATGAATTACCTGGAGCCGGGGATGCAGGTCAATCCGCACTCTCACCCCTTCGAACAAGTCGTCTATATCGTCAAAGGAAAGATGCGCTTCGTTATCGGAGACGACGTGGTGGAAGGTGGACCGGGAAGTCTTATCCGAATTCCCCCAGATGTAGAACATTACGGCGAACCGATCGGTGAGGAAACTGTATGGAATCTCGATGTCTTTTCGCCAATCCGGGAAGATTATCGCCATCTGGTGGAATACCAACAAGCCGACTTTAAAGAATAAAACTCCCTTCACGGATGATTATCGGCAATCCTCCCCCCACCCACATGAAATGAGATAACGCTCAATAATGACCGACAGCGAACCCATTCAATCCGTTGTGACAACCCTCACTATACTCGAATATATGGTTCAGTATGGCGGTTCGATTGGGGTGAGCAAACTTGCCCGAGCAATTGATACGACCAAACCGCGTATTTACCGCCATTTAAGGACATTGGTCGATCAGGGTTATGTCATGCAGGACCCGAATAACGATCAATATTACTTGACCCTCAAAATCTTTCATCTCGGACAAGCGCTTGCAGATCAAGTGGATTTTCTCGTTGAAGTCCGCCGGGTGATGCCGTCATTGCGCAATCTCGTTAAACAAACCGTCACAGTCGGCCAGCTTGAAGAAGAAGGCGTGCGCGTCCTCGATATTCTAAAATATAGATCTGAAATAGAGATCACCACGCCTCCAGGCACGCTTTTCGATTTTCATTCCTCGGCGCAAGGCAAGATCGCTTTGGCATTCGGGCCAAAGGAGATTTGGGATAAAATCAACGCGCAAAAATTGCGCAAATGGACAGACAAAACCAATACAAACCTCAAGAAACTCACTGCTGAGGTCGCAGAAATAAAACAGCAGGGCTGGGCGGTGGCGCCTGAAGAATCTTTGATTGGCATTAACGCCTT
>JAJFIM010000380.1 GCA_021774995.1 Alphaproteobacteria bacterium
TCCTTGGATTTATCGGCCTGACGATTTTCGAGACGCGCCCTCACATGACGCGCCGGATGATGGGCGCCCTCAGCGTTCTATCCAAATGGTCCATGCTTGATGTTTTCGCCATCGCATTGGCTGTCGTCGTTATCAACGGCAAGCTGCTGTCCACTGCAGATCTCCAAGTCGGCATTGTCCTTTTCGCCGGCGGCGTATTGCTTTCAACTTTTGCCTTCTCTAGGCTGGAATCTTAAAACTTATTCAACTTCAAGCCGAGGGAAATCCGCTTATGAAAAGCCTGACACGGAGCTATGAAACTGATTCAACCGCAGCCGATCAGGATGTTTTCGGGAGAATCGCGCATAGAGACCGCCGGGGTTTTTTACGCGGCGCCGGTCTCTCGGCTTTAGGATTGGCGTTGGGCGCAAGCATTCCCTTTCACCGCTCCATGCCGTCGGGCCTCATCCCAATCGGCCTGGCTCAAGATATGCTTATCGAAGGTAAGGATGGGCTGACTTATTTGAACGACCGGCCCGTCAATGCCGAGACGCCCGCTCATCTTTTGAATGCCGACATCACGCCAACAGCCCGTCATTTCATTCGCAATAACGGCGTACCGCCGCAAGACGTCAACGCTGACAGTTGGCGCCTGACTGTGGACGGTCTCGTGCAAAACGCTCTGGACCTTTCCATTGAAGACTTAAAAAACCAATTTGACGTCGTGACCCGCGCATTGGTGATCGAATGCGGCGGCAATGGCCGCGCCGCTTTTAATCCCCCGGCAAGCGGCAATCAATGGTCGCTCGGCGCGGTGGCCTGTTCCCAGTGGACGGGCGTGCGCCTTGGGGATGTTCTCTCCGCCGCTGGCATCGCCAAGCAAGTCGTGTACACCGCACACGAAGGCGCGGACACGCATTTGTCGGGCGACCCGGACAAGATGCCGATCTCGCGCGGCGTGCCCATCTCAAAAGCCATGGACCCTAACAACCTTATCGCTTTTGAGATGAACGGCGCCCCTCTTCACCCCATGAACGGCGCGCCCTTGCGTCTGGTTATTCCCGGCTATCCAGGGTCCGCATCGCAAAAATGGCTGACCCGTATTTGGTTGCGCGACCAGATTCACGACGGGGCCAAGATGACCGGTAAAAGCTATCGCGCACCCCGGCATCCGGTAGCGCCCGGCGCGGATGTTCCCAAAGACGATTTCGGCATTATTGAAAACATGCCGGTGAAATCTCTCATCACGTCGTTGCAGACCGGCGCAATTTTGACTGAATCCAGCCTATCCCTACACGGACACGCCTGGAGCGGCGCAGGCGCCATAGAAAGCGTTGAGATCTCAATCGACTTTGGCGCCACATGGAAGCAAGCATATTTAAGCGCTCCCGATAATCCATTCGCCTGGCAGCACTTCGATGCGGATCTCGAATTTCCCATTTCCGGCTATTACGAAATATGGGCGCGCGCCACAGATGAGACGGGAGCAAGCCAGCCCTTTGCCATCTCCTGGAATCCTAAGGGATATCTGAACAATTCCGTTCACCGCATCGCCGTGACTGTGGAAGCGTGATGCGCTTCATTCTCATCTTTTTCCTCTTCCTGCTGTTCTTGCCGCTGCTGACGGCGTGCGACCAGGAACAAAGCGCAGAACCAGAGTCCGCGCTCGAAAACACGGCGCGCGCGCCGGAGGAACCGCTTGCCGGTGAAATAGCGGAAACGGAAACCGCGGCGCCGGAGGAAGAGACCGAAGACGATTTCGATTATGACGGTCTACCCCCTGGGACCGGCCGCGAAGAGGTCTTCGTGAACTGCTCGTCCTGCCATTCCCTCAAACTGGTGCAGCAGCAAGGATTGTCCCCGCATCGCTGGGAGGAAATTCTCGATTGGATGGTTGAGGAACAGGGGATGACGCCGCTTGAGCCGCCTGAGCGGGAACGCGTGATTAACTATCTGAGCACCCATTACGGCCCACCTCAGTAAATTCCGCGCTTAATTCCGTAAAATTTGAACCGTGTTACACGCACTTTGTTTACGCGAAGGCGGGACAATAAATTGCAAGAAGATTCCATCTGATCAAATCAAGTGCATTGGGTCCCTTTGGTTATGTCCAACCAGTCCTCTCATCTGAAAAACCTTATGGGTTTGGCCAAAGAACCGTCCAGTGAAAAACGGCGGGAACTCCTGCGCGAAATTACGGATGTTTTCATGGAACAGCCGGACGCCTATAGCGACACTGAAAAAGGTCATTTCGGCGACATTATCGGAACCATTGCTACGCAAATGGAAGTGGAAGTGCGCAGGAGCCTGGCGGCGCAAATGGCCGGGGTCGACTGCGCCCCGCACGCCCTCATCAAACAACTCGCGACAGATGAGATCACTATTGCTCAACCGATCCTGACCCACAGTTCCGTGCTCAACGATGAAGACTTGATGGATATCGCCAGTAAACTCAGTCAAGGTCACTTGCTCGCCATTTCAGGCCGCGATACATTATCGGAATCGGTGGGCGACGCCCTTGTAGAGAGCGGCGATGATGTGGTTCTCGCCCGCTTGGCCAGCAATGAAGGCGCGCAACTCTCCCGGCGCGCACTGGAAACAATCGTCGACAGGGCGGAGAACAACGCAGGCCTTCACAAACCCGTCGCTATGCGCAGCGACCTGCCGCCGGACTTGTTGAACGAAATGTATTTCTTCGTTTCCAACAAAATTCGACAGCATATAATTGAGACGAACGCCAAGATTGACGAACGCGTGCTTGATTTGGCGTTAACGCAATCTCGGCAACTAATGTCAAAAAGTTCCGTTTTCAAAGAACTTGATGAGTACACAGATGCAAAAATATTCGTCGACAAACTCGAAAAATATAAAGAGTTGAATGAACGCAAGATACTCGAACTTTTTAACAACAAACAATTCGACGAGTTTCTTGTGGGCCTGTCCCGGCTGGCGAATATGGATATTCGAACAATCAAACGCATCATGTCAGACAGTTCATGCGATGCGCTTGTCATTATTTGCAGAGCTCTCAATTTTGACCGGTCGACTTTTTCCGTCCTCGCCCTTCAACCCGGAATCAGTGGCAAAACGCGCGGCAATTCCGCTCATCACGCAGTTCAGGATTACAACCAAATCCCAATAGTGTCGGCGCAGCGCACGATCCGATTTTGGCGCGTGCGCCAAGGCGCCGCAAGCAGCGCCAAAGATTCTGAATCTGGGGCTTGTCTGAAGAAATCAATACACGCAGCTTAAACAATTCCAGAATTTAAACCACTTGCAAGCCTGACCAGATCGTCTCTTCAACGATCTCGTCATTAAGCGCATTACTGAGTCCAGCCTGTCTCAGCGTTATCAATGACTTTTCTGGAACTGCGCCGTGACGGCTCGAAACGCCATATCCGTCCCAATGCACCTTCACGCAATTAATCCCTGACCTCGACAACAGAAGAGAACACAATTTGCGCACGACCTCTGGCTTATGATTGAGAATATCCGGATTGGCGTGAACTTCCTCTCGAAGAAGTTGCATCAGGCCGTCAACGGTGAGAGCGTCATATTGCAGCTTGGTAAGGGGAAAGCCAGGGTCGAGCCGAGGGTCTTCCGCAGCTTCGAGAGCGAATATTGTGAGATTATATAAAAACAGCCTGGAGGACATGAAAATTTCCCTCGCGACTTAAATTTTTGAAACGCAGCTAAACGCGTATTCTACTCAACCGGCTCCATCAGAAAGTGGCGTCCCTGCCTGTCTTCTATTTCGATCACCCACAGATCCGGATCAAAACCCAACTGACGTTTGATGAAAGCATCCGCATCGCTTTCCGGCATCACCGATGCGTCTTCAGCGCCATGCGCCAACCAGATGCGTTGGCCCTCGGACCCGCGCGCCTGGGAATAAACGCGCGCGCACCCATCCAGGAAATTGACTTTGACCAAAACCGCTCCCGCCGTATTGTCGCCGCGCCGCGCCACCAGCGCCGGAACCGCTTCAATTGCGCAGCGCCGGATGAGGGCCTGGACCCAAATTTCCGTTTTGAGGCGCACCTCCATGACTAAGACTCCGCAACCATGCTTAATAAGACGTTAATGCCTTAAAGTGACAAAAAGTCCGCATTCTGAAGAGGCAGTTTGCGGATGCGTTTGCCCGTTGCGTTAAAGATCGCATTGGCGAGCGCCGGCGCGATGGGCGGCGTTCCCGTTTCCCCTACACCGCCTGGATAATTTGTATTTGGTATAATATGAGTTTCAACAACAGGCATCGCCGCCAGCTTCACCACTTCGTAGTCAGGAAAATTAGATTGCACCACCTGCCCCGCCTGAAGAGTAATCTCTCCATAAAGCGCGGCTGAAAGGCCATATACAATGCCGCTTTCTATCTGCGCTTCAATCGTGTCGGGATTAACCGTCATGCCGCAATCAATGACGCACACGACCCTATCAACGCTAAGTTCTCCTTGCACCGATAGCGAAATGTCGACCACCTGCCCCACAAATGACCCAAAGCATGCATGCAGCGCCATGCCCCGCCCCCTGCCCGCAGCCGGTTTAGCGCGCGCATCCCAGCCCGCTTTTTCCGCCAATAGATCCAATACATGAAGTTGACGCGGCGCTTGGCTTAAGAGGGCCCGCCGATACGCAAAAGGGTCTTGGCCGCTCGCGGCCGCCAGTTCGTCTATGAAGCACTCTGTAAAGAACGCATTATGAGAATGACCGACGCTGCGCCAATAGCCGACATCCATCGGCAATTTCATGATCACTTTATCGACAGTGTAATGCGGCAGCGCGTAAGGCATGTCATCGGCGCCTTGGGTCATGGCGATATCAGCATCGCCGTCGCTGCCTAAAATTTCAGGGAGATTTCGTTTCCCGTAATCCGCTTCGACCGATTGCAGAACAAGGCGATTTGTCCAGGCCGTCACGGCGCCGGTCTCATCCAACCCCGCTTTGAACTTCGCCATCACAGCAGGACGATAGCTGTCATGCTGTATGTCTTCTTCACGCGACCAGATCAGCTTGACCGGACGGCCCTCGAGAGCGCGCGCGATTTGCGCCGCCTGGCGCGAGATATCCATTTCCTGGCGCCGCCCAAAGCCGCCGCCCATAAAAGTGACATGCATGGTCACTTTATCCGTTTCAACACCTGCGCCTTCCGCCGCGCCCCAATTGGCCATGGTCGGCGCCTGCGTGCCCAACCAGATTTCCACCGCATCGCCCTTTACCAAGGCTGTGCAATTCATCGGCTCCATACAGGCATGCGCCAGAAAGGGAAGCTCATAAACGGCTTCAAGGACAGTGGCGGATTTTTCCAAGGCGCGTTCCGCATTGCCATCCGCGCGCACTGAAACTGCGTCCCCCTCATCCAAAGCCTGGCGATAAAGTTCTGAAATACTCTTTGAGCTGAGCTCCCTATTGCCCCCGTCGTCGAACTCGATGGGAAGCGCTTCCAGCGCCTTTTTTGCCTGCCAGTATGTCTTTGCGACAACCGCAACCCCGCCATGAACGGGAACCACCGCCTCAACGCCCGGCAAGCCCAGCACCACGTCAGCGTCATAAGAAAGGATATGCCCCCCGCGAAAGAGGCATTGGCGGATAGCGGCATAGAGCATTCCAGGCAAAACCACATCAATGCCGAATTGAGCCCGCCCCGTCACTTTAGCGGGAATGTCGACGCGCGGCGCCGGCGTCCCCACAAGACGAAATGCGGATGGAGGTTTAAGCTGCGGGTCGGACGGGGGTTTGATGCGCGTCGCCGCTTCCGCCAATTCTCCGTAACTCAAAGACCTGCCCGACTTCGCATGGGTCACGGACCCTTGCGCGGCGCCACAGTCCTCAGGCGCAACGTCCCATCTCATTGCCGCCGCCTGCACCAGCATAATCCGCGCCGATGCGCCGACGCGCCGCATGGCTTCCCAGCCGTCGCGAATGGTGGTGCTGCCGCCTGTGACAATCAAAGGCAAGGCCGCCGCCACACGCTCGACCAGCCAGATCAAAGGCCGGAAGTGCGGCATGGGTTCCGTCAGAATAAAAGCGTTGGCGTATTTGCCGTCGACATCGGGGTGTTCCACTTCAATTTGACCGAGATTCACCTCCAGCTCTTCGGCGATGAGCATGGCGATCGCTGTATAAACGCCTTGCCCCATTTCCGCGCGGGGCACAGCCAGGATGATGCGCCCATCAGGCGTGATTTTCACCCACGCATTTAATGCCGTTCCTGAAATTCCAACCGCCTCGAAGCCGGCCGTGCCCGGCTTGTCGCGCAAATAAGCATAGCCCACCACCAGGCCGCCGCCGACAGCCAGACCGCCGACAAGAAGCGCGCGCTTTGTAATTTTGAGAGCCTTGGAGTGTGATGACATCTTTTAAGAGCCCTTGTTTAAGCTTTTGCCGCCTGGTGAATCGCCTTGCGAATGCGCTGGTAAGTCCCGCACCGGCAAATATTCGTGATGGCGCCATCGATATCTTCATCTGTAGGCTGAGGATTTTCCTCCAATAGAGCGACTGCGGCCATAATCATGCCGGACTGGCAATAGCCGCATTGAGGCACTTGATTGTCGATCCAGGCCTGTTGAACCTTATGCAGGATCTCTCCATGGGCAAGGTCTTCTATTGTGCGAATTTCAGCACCTGTCACAGCTTCGACAGGAAGCACGCACGAGCGCATGGCGACCCCGTCAACTTGCACTGTGCATGCGCCGCAAGAGGCCACGCCGCACCCAAATTTGGTTCCGGTTAAGCCCAAATGGTCCCGCAAAACCCACAACAATGGCGTATCGCCTTCAATATTCAGCGTTTTGGTGTCGCCATTGACTTTAAGTGTGTAGGCCATGTTCGAGCGTCGCCTTTTTGGCAAATAAGATATTAGAAGAGCCGCGCAGGATAACGCCAATACCGCCCGTCATCCAGAAGTGATTTCAGATGGGCGATGAAAAGCCCGCCACTTGAATTTTACGCAGCGCCTTTCAGGGCTTGCGGCGGGGCGGCGGGGCGGGGCTCAGCTTCACAGGCAAGCGCGCCGGTTCGCGACGCCGCCACAGGACGGTCATCATTGTCGATCACAACAGCCAGATCGGATGCGGTTTCTTTGGACTGAATTTGGCCGGTTTGCGCTTGCCGCAACGGCAAGGAGACCGTGACGCACGTCCCGGCGCCGACAATGCTCTCTATGGACACGCCGCCGCCATGCAGTTCGGCCAAAGCCGACACCAGAGACAGCCCCAGCCCTGTCCCGATCTTGTTTTTGGTATATTGATCGATCACCTGCTCATATGGCTGCCCCAGGCGCTCCAAATCCTCTTGCGAAATCCCGATGCCCGTATCGAGCACTTGCAAATAGAACATGTCCGCATCGTTTGAGGCGCCAACCGTGATCGCGCCCCCTTTGGGCGTGAACTTCACCGCGTTAGAGAGCAGGTTCAGCAAAATCTGTTTGAGCGCCCGCTTGTCTGCGCAAAACTGAGGAATATCGCTCTCAATAGCGGCGTTGATCTTTACGCCCGCTTTGTCGGACGCCACCCGCACCAGAGACAGACTGCTCTTTATGATCCGGGCGGCGTCGATCTGTTCAAGCGCAAGTGAATATTTGCCTGATTCAATTTTTGACATATCAAGAATGTCATTGATCAGCCCAAGAAGGTGATGGCCGCTGGAAGTAATCAGACCGGCATATTCGAGATATTTAGGAACGCCGATGGGGCCAAAGGTTTGCTCCTTGATCATTTCGGAAAATCCAATCACCGCATTCAAGGGCGTGCGCAATTCATGGCTCATGTTTGCGAGGAACTGAGATTTGGATTGATTGGCCATTTCAGCGATTTCCAGCTCGCGAGCCAGAGACATTTCGTGGGTCTTACGGGGGGTGATGTCCCGCGTCACGCTCACCAATTCAAAACACGCGGGCATGGGCAGACCTTTAAGCGGCGGCGCCTTTCCGGACATCCCCAGAGCAACCACGGGTTTTGCCCGCGTCTCGACCCAGATGTAATGGCCCTCGCTATGCTGAACGCGATATTCCAGACTCGCCTCGCCACCAAAAAACCCGGCGCGCTCAAACACTTTTTCGACTTCCCCTTGGTCCTCACTGTGAACAAAACGCAATAGAGAGCGGCCGAGAAGGTCTTTACTCTCCCGGCCCAGAACCGACCGGCACGCCGGGGATACATAAGTAAGATCTCCATCAGGGCCGTGACGCATCAAGATATCCGTCACTTGCTCGCTGAGAAATCGATAATCCGCCTCCCCTTGCAGCGCCGCCCGTTCAGTCTTCGTCAGGCGCGCTTGAACCATCACCGCCACCAGCGTCGCGAAAGACAAAACCGCTAGCGCCGCAATAAAATAGG
>JAJFIM010000039.1 GCA_021774995.1 Alphaproteobacteria bacterium
AGCCGCTCGGCCTGTTCGATTGTTGCGGTGTGTCCGACGGCGCCGCCTGCGTCATCGTCACAACGCCGCAAAAAGCCAAAGCTCTTGGCAAAACAGATCTAGTTACGATTAAAGCGATTCAATTGGCCATGTCCAATGGCAGCGAGATGGAAAGCGGCACATGGTCGGGGGCATCATTGCCGACTGCCCGCCGTGCTGCGGGTCTTGCCTACAAAGAAGCTGGGATCTCCTCGCCGAGGGAAGACCTTGATCTGATCGAAGTGCATGACTGCTTTTCAATCACGGAACTGATCACGATGGAGGATCTGGGCTTGTGTGATGAGGGCCAGGCTCCCAAAGCAATCCTTGATGGTGAATTTGATCATGACGGAAAAATACCCTGCCAAATTGATGGCGGGTTGAAATGTTTTGGTCATCCGATCGGCGCATCCGGATTGCGCATGGCCTATGAAATATATTTACAACTTTTGGGGCGTGCGGCGGACCGGCAGCTAAAACGTCCTTCGATTGGTCTGACCCATAATCTGGGCGGCATCCCTTCACGCAATGTCGCAAGTGTTGCCATTCTTGGCTTAAGCGGAGTTTGAAATGCCGATGGAAGAAGTAGTGGAGACAGCGAGCCGTGATTGATGTCGAACGCGTGAAGGCGGCCCGTTTTGAAGGGCACACACGTCTGTATACGGATCAAGAGTCTAAGATCTATGCCTTGAGTGTTGGTTTTGGGGCGAATCCCCTGGATATGGATGAATTGCCGTTCATTGATTTTGAAGCCGGGTTGCGCACAGCGCCAACCATAGCTGTTGTTTTGTGCAATGAAGTTTCAGACTTGTTCGGGATGATTGGTGTAGAAAAGCCGGAACTGGCGTTGCATGGGGAGCAACGTCTGACAATTTACAAACCAATCCCGTCCAACGCCCAGCTCGTCGTGGATGGTCATATCGGTTCTGTGTTTGACCGGGGCGCGGGGAAGGGAGCCTTGATTGACATCATCGCGGATGTTCGCGTGAAAGGCGAGAACACGCCCTTATTCAGTACGACCTTCGTGTCTTTTGCCAGAGGGGATGGCGGTTTTGGTGGGCCGCCACCGGACGCTGCGCGGCTCCCTCATGCTGTACCTGAACGGGAACCTGATACCGTCCGTGAGTTACCTACACACCCTTCTCAAGCACTATGGTACAGCTTAAACGGCGATCTCAACCCCATACATATTTCTCCCTCGGCGGCTCAAGCGATGGGCTTTGACCGACCGATCCTGCATGGCCTGTGTACCTATGCCATGGCTTGCCGCGCCGTTCTTGGCGCCTATTGCGATTATAGGCCTGAGCTTATTCGAGCATTCAATGTTCGCTTTTCAGCGCCTTTTTTCCCAGGCGAGACACTGCACGTGGATATGTGGCGTGACGGTGATCTTGTCTCTTTCCAGGCGCGTTCCAAGGAACGCGGTGTTGTGGTTCTAAGCAACGGACTGTGCCGGTTGGCCAATTTGTAAGGTAAGATGCAGATGTTCTCGCAAGAGCAGGATCTGATCCGCGAGCAAGCGCGCAAACTACTGGGCGAGCATCATCGTCCCGAAAAGGTGCTGGAACATCTTGAGCATCCTGGGCATTTTGATCGATCTTTGTGGAAGCATGCCGTGGATATGGGGTGGACGGCCATCACGATTGGTGAAGAGTACGGCGGTCTGGGGCTTGGGTCTCTGGATATATGTGTGATTGCAGAAGAGATCGGCCGATGCGCTGCAATGTTGCCACTGGCGCCTTCGATATATCTGGCGGCTGAAGCATTGATGCTGTGGGGCAACGAAGCACAGCGCCGCCGCTATTTACCATCGCTGGCTGACGGCACGCGCATCGGTACCTTCGCGTTTTGCGAAGGGCAAGAAGCGGGATTGTCGCAAACTCCTCAGACCCGCTATGAAGAGGAGTGCCTTTATGGGGTAAAGCTCGCTGTGCTGGGCGGTGCTTATGCCGATCTTGCAATTGTGTATTGTGCTGGTGACGATGCTTTGGCAGAGCCTGGCCTGGCTTTGGTGGATCTCAACCAGGAGAGCGTTGATCGGGAGGCCGTGGAATCCATCGACAACAGCCGGGGCACGGCCCGGATAGTCTTTAACGGCGCCCGCGCCGAATGGCTTGGCTCTTCCGGCGCTGGTCGTGCACGGGCGCAGGCCCTGCTGGAGCGGGCCGCCATTCCTCTGGCGTTCGAACAGATCGGAGGTGCTGACCATTGCCTTTCCCGTGCCCGTGACTATGCGCTGGAGCGGCACGCATTCGGACAGCCGATCGGCGCTTTTCAGGCAATCAAACATCGTCTGGCGGATATGTATACCCATATTGAACTGGCCCGAGGGGCTGCATATGAAGCGGCTTTGACTTGGTCAATTGGATCGGATGATGAAGCGCTGGCCGCTGCTTCTGCGCGTTTGGGTGCAATCAAAGCCTATGATTTCGCCGCCAGGGAGAGCATTCACATTCACGGCGCTCTTGGGGTCACTTGGGAATCGGGTCTTCATATTCATTATCGCCGGGCCCGCGCACTGGCTCTGGAACTTGGCAGTGCGCCGTTCTGGCAGGATCGCCTGGTGCGCTACTTGGAAACGCGTAGTGACGCAACAGATCCTCATCACCTTGTGCAAGAAAGAGTCTGAGGGCGAAAGTGAGATGACACGCAACTCAATGGATGACAACAAACTATACCGCGAACAGGCACAGCACTGGCTGGCCGAATATGCCTCCGCTTTTAGTGGTTCCGCGCGACAAGGATTATCCCTACAGGACGACGTTGAACTGGGACGCGCCTGGATGCGCTTGAAAGACGATGCCGGATATGGAGCGATCTCCTGGCCACAAGCCTATGGCGGTGCAGGGGGGACGGAAATTCAAAAAATCATATTTGCGGAAGAGGAATTACGCTATAATCTGCCAACAGATTATTTCGCTGTCAGCCTCGGCATGCCTGTTCCCGTTATTTTGAGATATGGAACTGAAGGTCAAAAGCAACGCTATGTTGCTCCGGCCATTCGCGGCGAAGAAATTTGGTGTCAGCTTTTTTCGGAACCATCAGCCGGGTCTGATCTGGCGGCTTTGCGATTGCGTGCGCGGCGCGAGGGGGATAACTGGATACTGAATGGCCAGAAGGTTTGGACAACCTGGGCGCAATTATCCGATTTTGGTGTCGTTGTGGCCCGGCATGATCCCTCCTTGCCCAAGCACCGGGGGCTGACCTATTTCTTTGTCGATATGAACACGCCCGGTATTGAAGTGCGGATCATCAAAAAACTGGATGGAGCCAGAGATTTCAATGAGGTTTTTTTCAATGATGTAAAAGTGCCCGATACCCAGAGATTGGGCGATGTCGGGGCGGGTTTCGCGGTTGCACTCGATACCTTGATGATTGAGCGTTATGCAGTCACTGATGAAGCGGGGTGGGGACCTAAACTCGTCGACTTTATCGCGTTCGCCAAGCAAGCCCGTGTGAAAGGACGCCCGGCTATGGAGGATGAAAGGGTGCGTGCGGAAATTGCTTCATTTTATGTCGAGGAAGTGGGGCTGGCTTCCATTCATGCCCGCGCCTTGACGGCGATACAGACAGGCCGTGAACCGGGGCCGGAAGGGTCGATCAGAAAGCTGGTTGTGGCCAATAAACGTCAACGCATGGCCGCATTAGCCATGGATTTGGCCGGGCCTTGTGGGATTTTATGCGAACCGGGAGCCTCGACCCGGACCGAGTTTCAAGCCTCTTGGCTGGATTCGCCTTGTTTGCGTATTGCTGGCGGGACCGATGAAATTTTACGCAACACTTTGGCCGAGCGCGTTCTTGGCCTGCCAAAAGATCATCGCCCGGACAAGGGGCGCCCATTTAGTGAACTCAAAGCGTAAGGTTATCAGTCCGCTAAGAAACGTGCTGGGGATTAAGAACCCTGGTCATTGAGCATTTTAGAAACCGCGTTTACGGCTTCGGTAAATTCATCCAGCATGTTGTAAAAGACCTGCCGCACATCGCTTTCATCCGAAAGCTGACCGATCACCTGTCCCATCGGATAGGTGGCCAGTTCTTTATTGCCGTAACGTTGTATGCGATGCAGAGCCTCGGTAATAAGAATAGATTGAAGAGGCATAGGTAGAACCTCCGGTGCATCCGGTTGTTCCCAGGCCTCCGTCCATGCGCTGCGCAAAGCGCGTACGGGTTTGCCTGAAAAAGAACGGGAACGGACAGTATCCTGGGATCTGGCGGCAAACATCATTTGTTTTGTCACCGGATCAACCTCGCTTTGAGCTGTACCGAGCCATACGGATCCGCACCATACGCCCTGCGCACCAAGGGCGAGGGCTGCTGCCATTTGCCGCCCATTGGCAATACCGCCAGCCGCCAAAACCGGTACGGGAGCCACAATATCGACCACCTGGGGTGTCAGCACCAGTGTTGAAATATCGCCTGTATGTCCCCCGGCTTCTGTCCCTTGTGCAACAATGATATCGATGCCTGCCTTAACCTGTTTCACCGCGTGATCCTGCCGTCCTACGAGAGAAGCAACTTTGATTCCTTTGGCGTGGACGCGTTCCACAAGGCTAAGCGGCGGGATGCCAAGGGCATTGGCAAAAAGTTTGATCGGATGTTCAAGTGCAACATCGAGGTTTTCTTCGGCTTGTTTGCGCGTGATGCGAATGCGCTCGGCGAGTTTTTGTTTTTCCGGGGCGTCTTTAGGGAATTGAGGGACACCGTAACTTTTTAAGAGTGCCTCCAGCCAGTCCTTGTTTTGTTGAGGAATGAATTGGGTAACATCGATGTCTCCCATATCCTCAAAATTACCGGGCATGAGAAGGTCAACGCCATAAGGCTTGCCGTCAATATGTTCGTCAATCCAGCTCAGTTCGACTTCCAGCTGTTCCGGTGTGAAGTGTGCAGCCCCAAAAACGCCAAAACCGCCTGCCTTGGATACTTCGACAACTACATCCCGGCAATGGGAGAATCCGAAAATGGGCGCCTCGATATTCAACATTCTACAAATGGGTGTTGGCACGAAAACTTCCAATCTAGAGGGTGTATAAGAACAGATGTGGTGACGTATGAGAGGTCATGAAATTGATGCGTGAGTTGTTGGTGCATTTATAATATGATACTATATAAGAGTCTAGAGACAGAGCAGATGCCACCCAAAAGGGCCGATTGAGTCGCTTTTTGATTTCACTTGTGCCGAACAAAGCGAGAGGAAAGGAAAACCCATGTCCCAAACCTATGAGTTTTGCCGTGTGACTCAAACAGGCCATATTCTGGAGGTAGAAATTAATCGGCCCGAGACGATGAATGCCCTGCACCCTCCGGCTCATGATGAGCTGGCCGCCATTTGGGATGAATATGAGCGGGATACGGAACTTTGGGTGGCTATTTTGACGGGTGTCGGTGAACGCGCTTTTAGCTCAGGCAATGATTTGAAATATACGGCATCGGGCAAACCGATGACTTTCCCTGAAAGTGGCTTTGCGGGTTTGGCTAATCGATTTTCATTGGAAAAGCCGATCATTGCCGCGGTAAATGGATTGGCCCTGGGGGGAGGTTTTGAAATTGTTTTGGCTTGCGATATTGTGATTGCAGCCGATCATGCGCAATTCGGATTGCCTGAAGTCAAAGTGGGCTTGTTTGCAGGTGCCGGGGGGCTTCAGCGTTTGCCTATGCACATCAGTCCGAAGATCGCCAGGGAAATGATTTTTACAGGCCGGAGCATCGACGCCGAAAGGGCTTGTGAATTGGGCTTAGTGAATAGGGTGGTCCCGGCAATTGATCTGAAGCGCGAAGCCATGAAACTTGCAGAGCTGATTGCCTCGAATTCACCGACCTCGATCCGTTTGAGCAAGCGAATCCTTAATGGTTGTGAGCAAGCCACCAATTTGAAAAACGCCATGGCCTTGACGCAGGATGCTGGGGGCGAATTGATGCAGAGCCAAGATTTCAAAGAAGGGGTGCAAGCGTTCATGGAAAAACGCAAACCAGATTGGAAAAACGTTTAGAGAATAATCTGGAATCCGGCAATACGTGGGTTGAAAACTGCATTATAACTGCACGAGCAGATCTTCCACATCGCGGGGCTTGGGCCGCAAAGGCATGCCTGCTTGGCGAACCTGGATCATGCGTCGGCGCGCCATGGCTTCATCGCCCTCTTCAATAGCTTTGATTAAATTTTCGAGAACTTTGTGCAGAGCTTTGACCTTGGCCTGCGTATTTTTCCGCTTTGCCGGTGTTTCGAAGGTGATCAGCTCGGCCAGAATACGTAAGAACAGAGTAATGGCGCGATTGCCACTAGACTTTGCTATGGCTAGATACAGTTTTCGCAGATACCTAGTGAAGTTTATTTCACCCGCCAAATCTGCCTGTTGGATTATGGCTCGTAAAGCAGCCACACCTTCTTTCCCCTCGCGTTTAACGCGGCGTGCAGCTAACTCGGTGGCTCTCAATTCCAGCACTTCGGCGATATCAAAAATATCACTTTGATCAAGTTTCAGGAATTTCAAGTAGAGAATCGTGCTTTTTATTGTGGCATCAGGTTTTGGCGACCCAACTTTCAATCCACCTTTTTTGCCTCGCTCCATTTCGACCACGTTGAATCTTTCCAAACTACGTATGGCTTCACGCAGAGCGCCGCGACTGACCTTGTACTTGGAAAGAAGTTTTGACTCTGAACCGATATGAGTGCCTTCTTTCCAGCCCCCATATTGTATCGAAGTTTGCAATTGTATGGCGACAAGATCCGATTGCTTGATGCGGCGACTGGACTGCTCCGTATCGAGCAGTCGGTTAACGAGTTCTTCTTTAGCTTTAATATTGGTAAGAGACAGTGTTGATGTTTTTTTTGAGCTGGCCCTTTTAATGATTTTTCGTGACTGATCTATCTGGGCTTTTTCTTTCTCATAGGCGGTGGTCATATCTGCGGCAATAATCGCTTTGATTTGAGCGCGCCGTATTTTCAGGAATTGGGGAGCTTCACGGATGATATCTTTTTCAGTCACGCCACGATAGATACTCAAACTGACCGACAATCTTGACAGAGCGGAGATAAACATCTGAAGGGCTGGATTGTTGGCCGCTCGCGTGATTTCCTGAAGTATGCGATATGCGACCGCTAAGCTTCCCTTTTTGGTTGCATCGAAATTTTCTGACAATAGCGCCCGCATAGCTTCGACATGCGAGTCATCCATACGGCGCGCTGCTAGAGACAAAGCAAGGGTTTCAAGGCATTCGCGTGTTTCCTCGATCTCATGGTATTCGACGCCGGAAAACTCGAGATAGGTTCTCAATGCTGAGACAACGGTTTCTTGCGCTGGTGCTGCAATGACCAAACCTCCGCCGCGACCACGTCGCATGTAGGCAAGACCATCCCTCTCGACTATGGAAATTGCTTCGCGCAGGACTGAACGGCTGACGCCATATCTGCGTATCAGTTCGGGTTCGCTTCCAAGCATTTTCCCCACAGGCCACCCTTCAGCGATTACATCTTTTTCAATTTGTGTGGCTACGCGTTGGCCAAGTTTGAGTGCCGGTCCGATATCCGAATCGGAAGAGTCATGTAAAGTGTCGAGAGAGATGGGGTCAGCCTCCAAGATAATCATTGATTCGTTGGTCTAATATCGCCCAGCTTTACTATGAATTACGGTAATAAGTAGGCTGGTAGGAGACGCCGGGTGATATCGTGTGCTCTTGCGTGTTTGAATTGCTTGTAGCCGTTACCAACGATAACTTGGTTTTCCCCTAAAAGCGAGTTGGAGAAGCTTCACATCTCGTGGCAGCGATTCACCTACCATACATTGCTCCAGGTAATATTGTTTGACAACAGTGGTTGCGGGGCCCCGATTTGAGATTGCGACAAGGCTGTTGAAACGCTCTCTGATCCGGCAGAATATTTCCCTGTTACCGCGAAAAAATTCCCTGATGCGGCAATTAAATACCCTGTTCCGATTCTACGGGAATTTGCCTGCAAGCCATTGAACTAACTGCGTGATTAAGGGCCAGAATCGAAAATTCAGGCCAGAACCGCATTTTTTCCCTTTATTTTCGCGTATAACAGGGAATATAGCCGGAGACGGGTTCGCTCCAGACTGCCTCCACCACCAAGCAGTCTTCTATATTTGAACGCTGATCCCGGTATCGGGGAATGGTCACGCCTTTCCCGTGGGTTAGGGTGAGGATTACTGTGAACTTCTGGTCGGGAGACGCCACATTGGGCCTGTTTTGAGGCGCATGGGGCAATCGTCTCTGAGGGCCCTTTTTTGAGTCCAGACGTTCGCCAGGCGCGATGGTTGTTGGATTTAATTTAAGCGGTTTTGAAGCCCAACATGCGGACTTGCTCTGACCAATCATGGGGAAGGCCGTGCACGCGTTTCAGACGCGATGCGGTAAGGCTTGCGGGTTGTGTGCTGTGCCTTCCGTTTATTCCATCCGCGTTGAGATTCTGCGGTTTTCGCGAATCATCCTAAGCTCAACGCATGAGTTTCATGTGGAACATTTTTAGCGCCTTTGTTTTCGGTTTGTTCAAGTCAGAGCAAGATTTGAAACTAGAAATAATCGCTTTGCGGCAACAGCTTATTGTTCTTCAAAGAAACGCGCCCAAGCGACTAAACCTAACCAAAGCCGACCACATCTTGTTCGTTTAGCTTTATCAGATTCAGCCCGAAATTCTTGAGAAGATTTGGATTGTTAAACCAGAGACAATTATTTGCTGGCGCCGCAGGGGATTTAAGCTCTTCTGGCAATGGAAAGGCATACTGAGAAGACTTGGCAAGCCAAAAACAGATAGAGAGCTGCGGGTTTTAATCGGTCAAATGCGCCAGGAGAACCCACTTTGGGGAGCTCCGAGAATACGGGGGTGTGCTTCTCAAACTTGGGTTCGAAATTGCTCAATCAACCGTTTTCAAATACATGGTTAGGCTCAATAAACCGCCATCTCAGACCTGGAAAACATTCCTACGCAATCATGCTGATGGCATTGCCGCCATTGACTTCGTCGTCGTACCGACAATCAATTTTCAATTGCTCTTTGTCTTTGTTGTGATTGCTCATGCGAGAAGAAGGTTTGTGCATTTTGCCATCACGGCAAATCCAACAGCGGAATGGGCAGCGCGGCAGATCGTTGAAGCTTTTCCTTGGAATGAAGCACCGAGATATCTAATCCGAGACAATGACGGAATCTACGGACAGATATTCCAAAATAAATTACGGGCACTGGGCATTAAAGAAGTTCGAACCGCACTAAGATCGCCGTGGCAAAACGCGTATGCTGAAAAGTTGATTTTATCCATCCGGTGGGAATGCACGGATCATGTTGTCTTTTTTAGTCAGAAACATCTGTGGCGAATACTGAAATCATACGCCGACTATAATAACTCCGGCCGCACTCACCTCTCTTTAAAAAAGGATGCGCCAAATCACAGGCGGACTCTATCTGGGGTCGGGAAAGTCAGCTCAATCTCTCAAATTGGCGGCTTGCATCATCGCTATGAACGTCAGGCTGTCTAAAATCACTAACCACATTTTGAAATCTTGCTTGTCATCGAGTTTATTGGACTGAAAATACATTCGAATGGAATAAACGGAAGGAGCAGGGGTTTTTTGGATCGGGTCAACTTTTGAACACAGGACGCTCACGGAGCAACTGTGTATAATTGCCCAAATGGATAATGAAAAAAAGTTGGTTCTTGTGATTGTTAATGCATAAAATTTAACAGTTTAAACGAATTTGACGCGCATCCTGACTGGGCCAAGTTGCACCCTGTCACCATCACGAAGCGCGATTGAACTGTCGCCCTTTAGCTGTATGCCGTTGACGAAAGTTCCGTTTAAAGACTCATTGTCGCATATGCAAAGATCACCATTGAGCCACGTCAAAACAGCATGCTTCCGAGTAATCTCATCGTGAGCAATCAGACCCCTTGGATCGCCAGGAGAGCGCCCAAGAATAACACTTCTAACTTTTTCCGGCGGGGGAATGGTAACTGAATAAATTTTAAATATTTGACCACGGCCCGAGAGCCTCACACTCCCAGAGGCAGCCTCACTTGAATTTTGAGAGAGTAAATATATTTTTGTAAGTAGATAAACTTTTCGAATAACGCCTATACACTTAAGAAATAAACTTTCATGATTTATTTTGTCTGCTTCCCATATTGGGCCGGGTTGGTAGTCGCCCGGCAGGTGCTTCCTCATAGCCAACTTTAAATAATTAATACCATGATTAAATTGATTTTCCCACGCATCAATCCATTGCACAGAGGAGATAAAATATTCCAGCTCTTTGGAGGGTTTAACATTTTCCACGCGAAGGCAAATGATAGGGATGCGTTTGCTAAAGGCCCTCTCAACCTCATTGTGTACGCCCGGCTTAGTATTTGAGAGACGGGACAATATTAAAATGCATATATGTGAGCTTTCCAAAGCATTGATGATATCTTTTCCATACACATCGCCCGCGGCGATATCTCTTCGGGAGATCCAGCATGATAAGCCTGACGCTTCTAGGATACGAACAATTTTAATCGCAAGCTTTTTCTCTTCTCCAGCATGACTGATAAATGCCGCATATTTCATGAATGTCGTGGCCTCTTATGACACCAGCGAAAAACCGTTGATATATCACAGCATATCAA
>JAJFIM010000381.1 GCA_021774995.1 Alphaproteobacteria bacterium
CGTCACCTCTCCGACTTTAATTCCGTTATAGCGCACGTCGCCGCCACGGCTGAGGCCCGTCACATTGGATTCGAAAATAATATTGTATTCGGAAAATTCGCGGTCGATCTCAACTTTCGCCAGCCAGAGAACAAAAAGGAAAACCCCGACAAAGACGGACATCGTGAACGTTCCGATTAAAACAAAATGCGCGCGCGTTTCCATTATTCTCCCCTTAACTCAAATCATTGCCTTATCTAAGCACAGTTTCAAATTTCATGCGTGACCATACGGCCACGCGGCCCGTGAAAATATGCACGCACCCAGGGGTGCGTGCTGGCCAGCATATCCTCCATGGTCCCGATCACGATGACGCGTTTATCCGCCAGAACGGCGATCCGGTCGCATATCGCGTGTAGACTGTCCAGATCATGGGTCACCATAAACACGGTCAGGCCCAATGTCTGCTGCAAGCGTTTGATTAATTCGTCATAAGCCGCCGCCCCGATAGGGTCGAGCCCGGCGGTCGGCTCGTCGAGAAACACAATCTCCGGGTCCAGCGCCAAAGCCCGCGCAAGACCCGCACGCTTGCGCATGCCGCCCGACAGTTCATAAGGGAATTTGGGCGCCGCGTCCGACCCCAAACCGACCATGGAGATCTTAATCTCGGCCAATTCCCGCATCAGCATGTCAGACAAGGGAAACTGCTCGCGCATGGGCGTTTCGATATTCTGCAAAACCGATAAAGACGAAAACAGAGCGCCGTCCTGGAATTGCACGCCCCACCGCCTTTCCATGGACGCGCGTTCGTCCGCACTCATCAGGGCGGTGTCTTTGCCGAACACGCGGATGTTTCCCGCCTTTTGACTGTTCAAACCGACAATCGTGCGCAACAAAACGGATTTCCCGGTGCCCGATGCGCCGACGACGCCGATCACTTCGCCGCGATACACCTCCAAATCGAGATGGTCATGCACCACATGGCTGCCGAACTGCGTGCGCAGACCTTCAACTGATATCACCACATCGCCTTGCCGCTGGACCATCGCTTAAAAATCCACTTCGATATAAAACATGGCGAACAGGGCATTGAGGAAAATAACGATAAAAATCGATTGCACCACCGACAACGTCGTCCGCTGACCCACCGATTCAGCGCTGCCTTCAACTTTCAGGCCTTCATGGCACCCGATAAGCGCAATGATGAAGGCGAAAAAAGGCGCCTTGATCATGCCCGCCCAGAAATTATTAATGGGAATAAATTCATTCATGCGGATGAGAAACATACCCGGAGAAATATCCAATTGAACCCAGGCAATCAGAATGCCGCCAAAAAGGCCCATAACGTCGCCAATAAAGGTGAGAATAGGCACCATAATAACAAACGCCAATATCCTGGGCACAACAAGAACCTCAACCGGATCAAGGCCGAGGGTCTGCATGGCGTCAATCTCTTCATTGACTTTCATCGATCCGATCTGCGCGGTAAAGGCGCTGCCCGAACGACCCGCCACGATAATGGCGGTGAGCAAGACCCCCAATTCCCGCAATACGGCAAAAGCCACCAGTTCCACGGTAAAAATCTCCGCGCCAAAGGTGCGCAAAATACTGGCGCCCAGATACGCCACCACGGCGCCGATAAGAAAGGTCAGCAGACTGATGATGGGCACGGCGTCAAGGCCCGCCTGTTCCATATGATGAAACAAAGACGTCACCCGCAACCTTCTGGGGCTCACCACTGTCTGCCCCAGATTGACCACAACCTGGCCGCACAGATTCATGATGGATTTGGCTTGTTGGTAGGAATGCTCAACCGTCTCGCCAATGCGGTCGAGCATCATCAGCAGAGAATTGCGCTCCGCCGGCTCTTCATCGCACGGGTGATCATTGGCCGCCACTTCATCCAGCAATATTTGAAAGGCGGGGGAAGCGTTCTCAAACCCGGATGAGGCGCGGGCGTTCTCCACATCGCGCAGCGTGCGGTGCAGCACAAAAGCCCCCGCCGTGTCCAGACGGGAGACGCCTGAAAAATCGATGAGCAATTCCCGGCCCGCCAACCCTTCGAGCGCGCGCAGGTCGTCATCCACCAAGCCTAAATTGGCGATAACCCAATCCCCCCGCGCCAACAGACGAGATCCCTGGTCCGTGGGCTCCATCACAAAGGCGGCCGGATCGGAGACGCGTGCATCCATTAAAATTTCCCCTGGCGCAAAAGCGACATCACTGGTTAACTTAAAGCCAAGCTGGCCATGGGGCAAAACCGCTGCTCTTGCCCCTCGAAGCGGCGCTGGATTTGCATCCCCAGCCAACATAACCTTGGGTAACAGCCGCGCAACTGAACATAAATGGGGCGTTTTCCAGCGTAAAAGCCTCCGTGACGGCATCGTAGATTGGGGAAAATCAAGAAAAGTGGCTAAAACCAACCAGCGGCGCGATCACCGGCGGATTCAGCGTTTCTATCCCTTGCCCGCGGCTTTACTGGCTTTAACGGCTCTTTTTATCGTCTCTAACCCCGCGAGGTGGGCCGAAAGACCGCGCGCCGCGTTTTTTGATTTTTACCAGATCTTACATCCCCGCCCGGCGGCCCTTGCGTCGCAAAATGGGACAGCCCCCGTTGTGGTCATCGATATTGATTCGGACAGCCGCTTGCGATTCGGCGCGTGGCCATGGCCCCGCACCCGTCTGGCGGAGCTCACCCAACGCGTAAGAAGCGCCGGCGCCCGCGTGATCGCGTTCGATATGGTGTTCGCAGGCCGGGATCAGACCTCGCCTGAGCAAATGATGGAAACATGGTGGAACCGGCCCGGCATGGCGGACCTCATCGCCCCTTTAAGCCGTCTGCCGGATCACGACGCGGTTTTTGCCGAAAGCTTGCAGGGCGGCGACGCCATTACGGGATTTGCGCCCTCTAACGCCGCCGGCGCGCTTCCCCCACCACTCAAAGCGCCTTTTGAGGGGAGCGAAGCGGCGCGCGCCCTCACGCCGCCTGCCTTCAGCGGGGCGATTGGCGCCATACCGTCTTTAAGCCAATCCAGCGCCGGTACGGGCGCCGTGACCCTGACCCCGGCATCCAGCGGCGCGGTGCGCAACATCCCCCTGACGGTGAGGATCGGGGATACGCTTTATCCCTCTCTTGTTCTGGAGACGCTGCGCCTTTGGCGGGGCGCGCGCGGATATGAAATAAAAACCAATCGCATGCGAGGGACCGCGCCATTCGCCTCCATCAAAACCGGCGCCATAGACATTCCGATTACCCGCGCGGGAGAGATGCGGCTTTACGATTCCCGCACGGACACTACGCCGGTCCTGCCGGCATGGCGGGTTTTGAGCGAGGGGTTTGACGGATCGCGCTTGCAGGGCGCTCTGGTCTTGATCGGCGCCAGCGCCGATGACGGCGCGCAGACCTATAACACCCCTTTGGACGCGGCGGCGCCCGGCGTAGTGATCAAGGCGCGCGCGCTCCGCCAGATCATGAGCGGGCAGTTTCTCACGCGGCCCGACTGGGCGCTCTGGGCGGAGCTGGGCGCCATGGCGCTCGCCGGTCTCCTGATTATTATCGCGACGTATAAAATAGGATTGATCTGGGCGGGCTTGCTTACCCTGTTCAGCGTCGGCGGCGCTGCGGCCGGCTCTTTTATGCTGTTCAAAAACAATTCCTGGCTGGTGGACCCTCTCTGGCCCAGCATTGGCGTTCTTTTATCCTATACCCTCGCGGCGTTGATTGCCGTCATCCGCATGGAATCGGAAAAAAGTTATGTGCGCAAAGCTTTTGGCAATTATCTTTTTCCAGGCGCCGTTACAGAGCTCGCCAAATCTACTTCGCAGTTAAATTTTAGCGGGGAGAGCCGCACCGCCACCATCATGTTTTGCGATATCCGCGGACTGACGCCCGTCGAAGAAGCCTTTCGGGACGCCCCGCGCGAATTGGTGGCGCTTATCAGCGAGTTCCTCACGTCAATGTCGCGGCACATCGATGACGCCCACGGCGCGGTCAACCGCTATATCGGCGACCAGATTATGGCGGTGTGGAACGCGCCCCTGGACGATGACGCGCATGAACGCCACGCCTGCGAATGCGCCCTGCGCATGCTGGAGAGCCTTGATAAATTAAACGAGCGCCTGGAGGCGCTTTCCATACGCCATGACGTGACCTACACGCCGATACATCTTGGCATCGGCATCAACAGCGGCGACTGCACGGCCGGAATCATGGGGTCTGATTTGCGCGATGATTATTCCGTCCTCGGACGGCCCGTACGCACCGCCAGCCGCCTGCACCGCTATTCAGAGCATTATGGACCCGCCATCATTATCGGCGAATCCACCTACAGCGCTGTTCACCATTCCTTCGCCCTTCTGGAGATCGATGTTGTCGAGATGGAAGGCCGCGAAGACCCGATGCGCGTTTTTGCCCTGCTGGGCAATCCGGTGATGAAGGCCAATCCGCGCTTCCGCGCTCTGGAAGAAGCGCATGAGAAAATTTTCAAGGCGTACCGGAATAGAGACTGGGACGGAGCGCTGGCGCAGGCGCAAGCCACGCGCAGTTTGAGCGGCGCCATGCCGACGCTCTATGAGCTTTATGAAAACCGCATTCTCCACTTCCAGCATAACCCGCCGGGAGAAAAATGGATCGGCGCCTTCACCGCGCCCTTGCGCTAACAAAAAGTCACCGCAGGTCACCTTATTCATGCTGAACCTCTCCGTTACAAAAGAAACCTGGCCGATTAGAGGCGCGTTCACCATATCGCGCGGCGCCAAGACGCAGGCCGATATTGTGGTCGCGGAGATCAGTGATGGCCGGCAAAAGGGGCGCGGTGAATGCGTGCCTTATCCGCGCTATGGCGAGACGGTCAGCGGCGTGATGGCGCAGATCAATTCTTGTGCTGATGATCTGAAAGACGGGATGACGCGGGACGATCTGCAACAGCGTTTAGCCCCGGGCGCGGCGCGCAACGCGCTAGATTGCGCGCTATGGGACTGGCAAGCCAAACAAACGGGCGTACCGGTGTGGAAATTGGCCGGGCTGGCGCGCCCCCTGCCCCTCACCACCGCCTACACGCTCAGCCTGGACGCGCCTCAAGCCATGGCCAGCGCGGCCCATACCGCAAAGGCGC
Source organism: Alphaproteobacteria bacterium (assembly GCA_021774995.1). Taxonomy (GTDB): domain Bacteria; phylum Pseudomonadota; class Alphaproteobacteria; order SMXP01; family SMXP01; genus JAJFIM01. The sequence continues at coordinate 5,094 of JAJFIM010000381.1, forward strand.
GGCCCCTGTTGAAACTCAAACTCGCTGGAGACGCGCTTGATCTTGAGCGCATCAAAGCCGTGGCGCGCGCCGCCCCCGACGCGCGCCTGATCGTGGACGCCAATGAAGCCTGGACGTTTGAGACCCTGCAAGCCATGGCGCCCCTCTTATCGAACCTCCACGTTGATCTCATCGAACAACCGCTCCCCGCCGGTGAGGATAAAGCGCTCACGGCGTTCTCCTCTGCTATTCCTCTCTGTGCGGATGAATCGGTCCACGATGCGGCCTCATTAGGGCATCTCAGTGGGCGTTATGACGCGATCAATATCAAGCTCGACAAGACAGGCGGCCTCACCGAAGCGATCCGCCTTGCCGCCGCCGCGAGGGCCGGGGGCTTGCGCCTCATGGTCGGCTGCATGGTTGGCACGTCTTTGGCCATGGCGCCCGCCGCGCTGATCGGGGGCCAAGCGGATTTTGTCGATCTTGACGGGCCGCTCCTGCTGGCGCGCGACCGAAGTCCCGCCTTGCGCTATGAGGGCAGCACGCTGCATCCCCCCGAAAAGGCGCTCTGGGGATAACGCTGCAACCACAACCTGCCGGTCATCCCTTGTCATGCCTTAAAAAAGAACGCTACCATGTGTGATCACAAGGAGAAGCCCTGATGACAAAATGGTGGATAAGTCTGGCCGGACTGAACGGCATACTCGGCGTTGCTTTAGGCGCTTATGGATTTCATAACCTCACGGGTAAAGTTACTGAAACGCAGCAAATCGCCTTTCAGCTCGGCGCGCAAATGCAGCTTACCCATGCGGTGGCGCTGATCTGCGTGGCCTGGCTGTCGAGCAGAACCACGCCGCTTGCAAATCTGGCGGGATGGGCTTTCATTCTCGGCATTATTTTATTTTCCGGCTCTCTCTACATCCTGCCGTTCATGTCATCATCCCTCATAACCATGGCGACGCCGCTGGGCGGATTGACGTTCATGATCGGCTGGGCCCTGATGATGCTGGGCGGTCTGCGGGACAGCGCTTCATGAGCGAAAAGCAAGCGCTCCTTTTCAACAATGACGCCTTCTATCAGGCCTTCGCGGCCCACGACCTGGAGGCCATCGATAACATCTGGGACACAGACGCCCCGGTCGCCTGTCTTCATCCCGGCTGGGCGCCCCTGACAACGCGCGGCGACATTATCAACTCCTTCGCCGCCATTTTTGATGGACCCGCCCCCCCGGACATCACATGCCTGGGCGCGCAGGCCCTGCTCTATGGTGCGGTCGGCGTGGTGATTTGTTATGAAGTGATTGAAGGGAATTTCCTCGCCGCAACCAATGTGTTTGTTCAGCGCGGTTCAAAATGGATGTTGGTTCATCATCAGGCGGGTCCCACTGAAGAGCCGCCTGAGGACATAACCAAAACGCCCGAAAATCCCATCAATTAGTCCGCTCTTCAACAAAACTGGCAGATTTCATGGATTTTTTACGGGACGTCATGATGCAACCGGTCTGGTTGCAGATATGGATTGGCTGGCTTGGCCTGATCAATATGTCGGCCGTGTTTTTTCTGAAACGCAGCGAGGCGCGCTGGGTCCTGGCCGCCATCATCGCCGCCGCTTTGATTCTCAACGGCCTTTACATGGCCTATGGCTATCAGCGCATTTTGGGCCTCGGCCATGTGATCGCGTGGACGCCCTTGCTGATTTATCTCTATCGCCGCCGCCGGCAATGGGGGCTGGAAACGCGCGCCGGCAAATGGATCGCGCTGGTATTTACAACCGATCTCATCTCTCTTGCGATTGATTATGCAGATGTGATCCGGTTCGCCCTGGGGGAAAGGCTGTAGGGCGCGGGCGCGCCCATTTGACCATTAAGGCGCGCCGTTCACTTAACAGGATGACAGGCGCGTCATTTATGGGTATGTGACCTTAAGGGCCAACCGGCCTTCAACAACGCATCAAACGCCAGTTTGATCTCTTTTCATACGGCCCGCCCATGCACGACGGATATAGTCGCACCGCCTGCCCCGCTGACCTGAAAAACCCGGCGCCCTGGCCCCAAGCACGCGGCGGCGCGCAGAAAAGCGCCGCCCCTTTGCGCATACTCCTGGCGTCTTACCGCTCGCACCCGCGGGCCGGGGGACAGGGCGTCTATGTGCATTATCTCTCGCGCGCGCTGGCTGATCTGGGCCATCGCGTGGATGTGATTTCCGGCCCGCCTTACCCGGAGCTGGACCCCCGCATCGGCCTGATCAAACTGCCCTCTCTTGACCTTCATGCGGAGCCTAACGCTCTGCTGGCGTTTCGCTGGCGGTTTTTGCGCTCTTTTAGCGACATATACGAATGGATCGCCCACAATACCGGTAAATTCTCAGAGCCTTACACGTTCGGCAGAAGGCTCGCCAAATATATGAGATCCGCCGCGCCTTACGACATCATCCACGACAACCAGTCTTTGAGCTGGGGTGTGCTCGCCCTGCAGCGCGGCGGCGCGCCGCTTGTCTCCACCATTCACCACCCCATTACCATGGATCTCAAAATCGCGCTTGAAGCGGAACCGCGCCTCTATATGCGCTTTTTTCTAAGGCGCTGGCACTCTTTTTTGCGCATGCAGAAAAAAGTAGCGCGGCGCCTGCCGCATCTGATCGCCGTTTCCCAAAGCACGCGCCGTGACGTCTCGCAGGATTTCTCCATTAATGGAGCGCATATGCATGTCATTCATAATGGCGTCGACACGGATATATTCCGCCCTTATCCGGACTTGCCGGTAAAATCAAATACGCTTCTGACAACGGCAAGCGCCGACGTTCCCTTAAAAGGCCTCATCTATCTGCTCAAAGCTTTTGCCATTCTGGCAGGCGACAGACCCGCGCTTAAACTGGTGGTGGTTGGACGCTTAAGGGACGGTCCCACGAAAAACCTTCTTGGAGAATTAGGCGTCGCCAAACGCGTATCATTCCGTCACGATCTTGATACGGATGAATTAGCGCGCGCCTATAGCCAAGCTGGCGTCGTTGTGTGCCCTTCCCTCTATGAAGGGTTTGGCTTTCCCGCCGCCGAGGCCATGGCCTGCGGCGCGCCCGTCGTCGCCACAACCGGCGGCGCGCTGCCTGAAGTTGTGGGGGATTGCGGTCTTTTGGCGCCGCCCAAAGATCCGCAAGCGCTCGCCCGCGCCATCGCCGCGCTGCTTGAGTCTCCCGCCTTGCGGGAAAAACTCGGTCGGCAAGGGCGCCAGAGAATGCTGGAAAAATTCAGTTGGAGAGCCGCCGCCCTGTCTTACGAAACCGTCTACGCCCAAGCCATAGCCCATGCTCACCATTGATCTCCACGCCTTGGATTTGCGCGGCGGACAGCGCGTGCTCGATCTGGGCTGCGGGCAGGGGCGGCATATTCATAACATCTATCACCGCGCGCCGGTGCATGTGATCGGCGTTGACCTCAATATGGAAGACGCGAGCGCCACAAGAGACGGCCTGACATATTTTCCGCCGCCCAGTCCCGGCGCCCAAGGTTTTGAACACATCGCCCATATCGCCGTGGCCGACGCAACGCAATTGCCCTTTACCGACGCCGCCTTCGACGCAATCATCTGCTCAGAAGTTCTTGAACACATTGTGGACTACAAAAAAGCCTTGCAAGAAATCACCCGCATTTTAAAACCGGGCGGCGTCTTCGCTCTTTCCGTACCCAGATCATGGCCTGAATGGGTGTGCTGGCGCCTGTCAAAAAATTACGCCAAAGAACCCGGCGGCCATGTGCGTATTTTCAATGCGCGGGCGCTCAAAGCCCAAGTTGAAACCTGCGGCCTCGCCTTTACCCGGCGCCATTGGGCGCACGCCCTGCACGCGCCTTACTGGTGGCTGAAATGCCTCTTCTGGAGCCGCCGCGATACGCTGTGGCTGATCCGTCTTTACCACAAAGTTCTCGTCTGGGATCTTTCGCGCCGCCCGTGGATCACCCGGCGACTTGAAACCATGCTGAACCCGTTGATGGGTAAAAGCGTGGTGCTTTATTTCCAAAAGGAGGCGCCGGTTTGACGCGCGCCGCAACGCTTGGCGCCCCGCCCGCGGCGCGCGCCT
>JAJFIM010000382.1 GCA_021774995.1 Alphaproteobacteria bacterium
AGTACGCGCAATTGACTGATAAGATATACCGTCAAGAACGGTGATGTTTTCAGCGCGGAACACATCGGTCAGAGCTTCGCTTATTTCCGGCTCGCCCGCGGGCAGCAACCGGCTCCGGCAGACAAGGGTCACCCGGACGCCCGCGCGCGCGAACATTTGCGCCAATTCGCAGCCAATATATCCCGCCCCGATCACGATCAGGGAGGCGGGAAGCCTATCCATCTCAAGCGCGGTCGTACTGGTGAGATAAGGCGCATCATCCATACCCGATATAGGAGGCGCGCTCTGCGACGATCCAGTGGCTAAAATTATCTTAGGCGCGCGGAGCAGTCTGTCACCCAAAGCAACGCCGTCATCAGAAAAGCGGGCTTTGCCTTCCAGATAGGTTACGCCGTCATATGACGGGAGGAGGTCGATATATTTGGCCTGCCGAAGCTCGGCCACCAACGCGTCTTTGTTCGCCGCCATGGCGCGCCAGTCGGTTATGCGCGCCCCGCTTTCGATCCCGCCAAAGCGCGGCGCTGTATTGGCGTGGCGCACGGCCTCCATAGCCCGGATCAATGCCTTGGAGGGGACACAGCCGACATTAACGCATGTGCCGCCGATCACGCCGTGACCGATAAGGGCGACGCGGGCGTCAAGTTCCGCCGCAGTGATAGAGGCGGAGAAACCCGCTGATCCGGCGCCGATGACGATGAGATCAAAATCATTTCTTTTACTTTGATTGGATAAACTCATTGTTTGCCTTTCTAAGGGTTTAATTAAATCGGAGCAGCAGCCGCCTTTATTACGGTGCGCCTGCGCTCAGCGGAGAAAACCTCCCCAAAACAAGCTTCATTTCTCATGCGGCCAAGTTTAAAAGCCTCGGTTACGGAAAAGATAGCTGCGTCAAGGTTGCGTTCTTGCCAAATATTGGCTTCTTCGCGTGATGCGAGAAAATTAACGTGATTGCAAAAGGCGCCTCGTAAATCACCACAATGCTTTTCAGCGGTGGGCATCACAAAAGACATCACGGTTGAGCCTGGATCCATATCGCGGGGACCTTTCGGTGTCACGGTCAGTTGGATTGTTGCGTTCGTGACGGGACATATAGATGAAACTCGCGCTTCTCCGTTCAGCAGGTGAGGAAGGAAGAGGCTGTCAAAGGCGCACCATGTGTAGAGTTCAAAACCATCAAACAGGAAGCGGTGCGGCGTCGGCGCCTGGCTTAATCCGGCAAAAGCAATTATGCGGCCCTCTGCGTCATATTGAAGACGCGAGGGGCCGACTGCCTCTAGCACGCCTCTTGCCGTGTTGCTGTTGATGACGAGCGCGCCGCAGAGGTCGCTCATTGCAACGGGAGAGCCTTGAGCAATAAGCCGGTAAAGTCCAAGCAAAACACGCTGTGACAGGAGGCTGATATCAGGGAATAATTCAGACCGCAGATAACCAGCAACCGTCTCAAAGAGATGGCCGTTCGGCATGGCGCCGCCCGTTCGTTTGTTAAAGTTCTGAGCCGTCGTTAGCCGTCACTAGATGGATGAGCCGGGTAACCCGCATCGGTTGACGCTTTGGCAATGGCGTCCGGCGTAGCGACGTCCTCGTCGAAAGTCACGACCGCGGTCTTGGAGTCAAAATCAACCGAGACGGCGCTCACGCCTTCCACGCTTTGCATGGCCTTTTTGACGGTGACAGGGCAGAGGGCACAGGTCATGTTTTCGATGTCAAAGGTTTGCGTCTGCTCGTTTACAGCCACCTGCGCGGCGGTGTTATCAGCCTGCGCGCCGGACAAACCGTTCACAGCGAAAAAGCCTATCAGCGCTAGAGCCGCCAGTCCGGCCAGTGTAAGGGTCATGCGTTTCATGTTTTTCTCCTAATAGAAATAAGGGGCCCAGAAATTGATAGTCAGTGCAAGAAGGACAAGTGCAGTCGCAATCCAGAGGGCGGACTTAACGACACGGTCTGATGATGGGCTGGCGCAATAGGACCCGTCTTCGCACGCCTGCTTTGGTTTAAAATAAACCTGCCAGTAACCGGCTGCCAGAAAACCAAGGGTAATAGTGATGAAAATCGGCTTATAAGGCTCCAGCGCGGTTAGGTTGCCGATCCACGCGCCGCTAACGCCCAGCGTCAGCAGCAAAAGCGGTGCGATACAACAGGTTGAGGCCAGAATGGCCCCTAAAACACCGCCCGCCGCCAGCAATCCCTTCCGGCCTTCGCCGTCTTTGCTTGCCCCGGAAGCAGTCGCAACATTATTCACCTGGCTATTCACTTTATACAGGCTCCTGTTCTGTGATAATCGTTATATAGTTCCTGTAGCCGCTACAGGTTCAAGAGGTTTTTTCCATGTCACAGCAATTTGATCTGACTATTGGGCAATTATCGCAGAAAACGGGCGTTAACATTGAAACAATCAGGTATTATGAACGCGTTAACGTGATGCCGCCGCCGCCGCGTTCGCCGGGCGGGCACAGGCTGTATGACCAGAATCACCTGAAGCGGCTGACATTTATTCGCCGGAGCCGCGAGCTGGGATTCACGCTGAATGAAATACGCGATCTTCTGGGACTTGTCGATGGCGGCATTTACACATGCGGCGAAGTGAAGGAGTTAACCGACCAGCACCGGAAAATCGTACGCAAGAAAATCTCCGACCTGCGCAGGCTTGAGAAAACCTTGGTCAAGATTTCCGCTGAATGCGAGGGTGGGGCAACGCCCGAATGTCCTATTATCGATGCGCTTTTCAGCAAACGCGGCGCCTTCTCGGCTTAAGTGAACGTCTAATCAATGACCTTTCCTTCGACGAGTCCTATGGCCTCGATTTCGATCATAAGTTCGGGAAGGGCGAGCGCCCGCACCTCGACAATGGTATCGGCGGGATAAGGACGGGTAAAATACTTTTCGCGTAATTCGACAATCTTCGGAAAATTGCTCATATCAGTCAGATAGATTGTAACTTTGATAATACGCTCCATAGACGAGCCGCCCGTCTCCAATACGCATTTAAGATTGGCAAAGACCTGTTCGGCCTGGGCGTCGAAATCGCCGACGCCGACGAGATTGCCATGCTGATCAATCGCCGCTTGCCCGGAAAGATAAACGTGATTGCCTGAGCGGTAAGCTTGCGCAATCTTAAATGGTTCAAAAGGATCAGGCTCTGTTTTGACGCGGTAGGCATTCTTATCGGCCATGGGATTTCTTTCTGGACAGGTGATTTAAGACGCGCAAAAATTAAGTGTCGCTCCTCAGAAACACTGCCCCGCTTAATATTATTAAGCAAGTTATCGGAGAATTATTACAGGTAAGTTTTTGATCACGTAGATGATAGACTCGCGTCTTTACGCGTCCTACCGTTCAAAATGAGTCAATTTTGGTCGGCTTTATGTCTCATGGGAAATTCGATGTCTTTATTCAGGCGGGACGGCTGATACGATGGACCAGGCGCAAACAAAAGCGATCTTGACGCAAGGAAGCGTGGCAAAAGGCTTGACCGGGCTGGCTTTACCCATGGTCTGGGGGTTGGTGGCCGCCGTCTCTCAGCCCATCGTAGACACCTATTTCGTGGGTCAACTCGGCACGCAGCAATTGGCCGCCATGACCTTTATTTTTCCTGTCGCCTTCATTTTTTCAAGCGTCATTATTGGTCTGGGAATCGGAACATCCGCTGTGCTCTCCCGTCTTATCGGAGCGGAAAAATGGGACGACGTCAGGCAGACCAACACCAATGGCATGCTGCTGACCATCATTGTGGTGGCGGCGCTCATGCTGATCGGTCTTGCAAGTCTCAACTCCCTTTTCAGCCTGATGGGAGCGTCCCCCGAAATCATGGCGTTCATCTCGCAGTATATGAAAATCTGGTATGCTTCTATATTGATTTTGGCTTTCCCGATGGCCGGCACCGCCAGCTTACGGGCAAAAGGGGCATCCATTGCCGCCAGCGCCATTATGACGGTGTCGGCCGTGGCAAATCTTATTCTAGATCCCATACTGATTTTTGGACTTTTTGGGGCGCCTGAACTGGGTTTTGCCGGCGCCGCCTGGGCAACCGTGGGGGCTAATCTGGCCGCTTCCCTTATGGGGGCTTATATTCTGATCTACCGGGAAAACATGCTGGATTTTAGCCGGCCCGATTTCAGCGCACTGTTATCCCAGTGGCGCTCCATACTCTATGTCGGACTTCCTTCGGCATTAACAAATTTAATATCACCCTTGTCCGCCGCCGCCGTGATCAGCATCGTATCTCGTTTAGGCGAGGCGAGCGTTGCCGGATTCGGCGTTGCCGTAAACGTCGAGGCATTCGCTCTGATTGTTCCCCAAGCGCTCTCAGCCGTCATCGGGCCTTTTGTGGGCCAAAACTTTGGCGCCGGCGCCGTGGGCCGCATCCAACAGGCCATGCGTCAGACGTTAAGCGTCGCTGTGGGATATGGGTTCGCGGTAGCTCTTTTCCTGGCAATTTTTGCCCAGTGGATCGGCGCTCAATTCCGTAACGACCCGCGCGTCATAGAGGTGACGGCAACTTATTTGGCTATTGTGCCCGTGAGTTTTAGCTTTTTTGCAGTGGTCATGGTCGTAGCCGGCGCTTTTAACGCACTGGGGCGCCCCCACCCCAATATGATGTTCTACATCACAAAATTAATCCTGCTCTATATTCCTCTGGCTTATCTTGGCGCCCGAAATTATGGTTTTGTTGGGGTCGCATACGCCGCCGCCATCTCAAATTTTATCACCGGCGCCTTTGCATTATACTGGTACCGCAGATATTTCCCCGCCCTCATTGCCAATGCAAGCAAGAAGCCGGCGTGATCCGCGTTAACAAGACTCAACCCCTTTCACTTCGTCGCCATCCAAAGAAATATTTTACATTGGGGCGCTTTTAATATTGCGTCGATCCTTTAATAGCGCCGACAATATCAGCAAAGAATCAGGGTTCAAGCGCACGCGGGCAATTGGCAACAGCACCGAATTTTCGAAGGCGAGATGCTGGCGAACGTCCTCCGCGAAAGCGCTAATTTTCTTTGCTCCTTCCGGCGCTAATTTTCCGCCGCCTAAAAGTTCTTTAAGAAGTACAATAACCTCCTTGCAGAATTTTTTCGTATGGGCGTGCTCTGAAACCAGCCTCTCCGTCAATATAGTGATATTATCTTCCGGCGGGCAGTATTGGCGCAGAAGTGGAAAAAACCCAATTTCTTCATCATCAAAATGGAACAGGAAATCTCCCTCCAGAAAAACCACCATTTCCTTAACGACCAAGCGATCAAATTCGCCATTCGCAATCATCATCAAAAGCGCGCTGACCTGGCGCTGGCGGGAATGGCTGGCAAGCAGGAAATCCAATGGCGAATCGAGCAGCGCTATAGGAACTGGATCGATACGCCACAAATCATGCGCATCAGCGCTGGAATCTGACAATCCATTTGCTTTTTTTGAACCGCGAATACTTTCTCGATCTTTGCCCATATCCCGATATTTACGCTTCCTAATACTGAAACCTTAAAGACGCCCAAATCAGATTACGGTCTGCGGGACCTGACCCGCCGCCATGATAAAGAGCCCCTTTAATCTCGGCCGACCAATATTTGTTAATCTTCACCCCCAGCCCAGCATCAAATTCTTCGCCAAGATCCAATGATCCGACCTCGGATTGAAAATCATGGTAAGTTGCAAAGAGTTTGGCGCGCGTTCCAAAAGGCGCCTCCCTCCAGTCATAGCCAATCGTTGCATAAAGATCTTCAAGTCCAGTTGCAGGCGTTGCCAAAAAAACATCGGCGAAGCCTTGAAATTTATGTAGCGTGGCAAGGGGCGTTGAAAATGCTGTGGTTCCGTTGCCGCCCAAACGCTCATATCCAATTTTTGCGCTGAAGGGCGCGACGCTTAGCGACGCCTCGCCGTGCAAATAGGATTCGCTATAATTGTTTGGATTTGCCGCATAATCGGTTTGCGCCGCGAATTCCGCAATAACGCCAAGCTTGACCTCCGCCTCTTGCGCAAGAACAAAATTGTTTTCATAACGCGCCCCCCAGGTAGCTGATGAAAGCGCCGGGGCTTGCCTCAAGTCAAGGATCACGCCATACCCTTTGAGCGTTCCAAAATCCCCGCCGTCGAACATCGCTGAAATGACATGGCTATCACTGTCAAATTCACCCATGGGATTATTATCGCCAAAAACCCGATGAACGCGGCTGATATAGAGATAATCAAGCGTGACGCGATCAATCAATTTGGTTGAGACGCGCGCTGCGTCGAAAGTTTGTTGATTTTGACGAAAATCGACGGCGCCAACAAAGCGATGATTATTGAGATTAAAGCGCTGGCGCCCGACCGTGATTGCCGTTTTGTCTATGCCCGTAAAAGTAACTTGCGCCCGGTTAATTTCCGTTGCATCCGGGTCTGCGATTATCGGGAACTGCGCGCGGCCATTGGTCGTGCTGTTAAAGCGGTCATTGCCTAACGAGAAAACATTTTCAAGCTCAACAAGGACTTTCAGATTGAAGACCTCGCCGGTTTCAAAGCCAAACCGCGTGCGCACAGTGTTAGCGTATGCGTCTTTGGCGAAACCCGCCTGATCTTTGGCTTCAAAGCGATAGCGCACATCGATCAACGGCTTGCCGTTCTTGATTGCCTCAATAAGGGGACCGTCATTGCTGACGCCTGGATTTTCTTCTGCATATGCCGGTTGACTCGCAGCCAGGACAAAACAAAAGGCGGCTAGAAAATAATTAACTTTCATTACTTGAGCTCCACTTCATTTGATAGCCTGATTTTTATTCTGCAGGCTGAGCATTTTGCTTGGCGCGGACACGTTGATTGCGCGTGCGCACAATTTGATAACCGGACCGTCCTATATACCAGACCGGCGCACTCAGCATGTGTACGAGCCTCGTAAACGGAAAGACGAGAAATATGGTAAGTCCGAGAAAGAGATGCGCTTTAAAGATCGGGTGGACATCTGCGATAATTTTCGCGGCGCCGCTTCGGAAAGTGAAAATCCTCTGCGCCCACTCCATGAACTTCACCATTTCAACGCCGTCCAAATGATTGAGCGAAACGAAGATCGATGAAAGGCCAAGGCTGAGTTGCGCAAACAAAAGAAGAAGAATCGCCGTATCGCCAAAGCTTGATGTCGCCCGAATGCGCGCATTGAACAACCGTCTGTGAAGGAGCAGAACAATGCCGATAAAGCAGACAATTCCGGCAAATCCCCCTGCGGCGATAGCCAGCGCCTGCTTGGCGCCGTGAGAGATCCCGAGCGCGTCGAATACCCAGATCGGCGTCAACAGGCCAACAAAATGACCTAGAAAAATAATGAGAATTCCCGCGTGGAAAAGAACGCTGCCGAACATCAATTGCTTGCGGGCTAAGAGTTGGCTTGAACCGCTGCGCCAGGAATATTGCCCGTGTTCGAAACGCAACAAACTGCCGATGATGAGTACGGTCAGAACAAGATAAGGGTAATAGCCAAAGACGAACTGGTTAAGATAATCCATCATCCACGCCCTCCTTCAAGCTCAGTGTTATGTTCCGGCGTCCGACTCCCCTTCATGCGCTCCAGCAATTGATCGACTTTCGGGCACCCCTCCTCGCCCGGACCAAAGGTGACCGGCTGGTCTTCCCAGGCGGCGTCGAGAGCTTCCAGATCATTTGGATCGTCGTCAGGAACTTTACGCAATTCTTGCAATTCCGCCGCCGCCGGCTTGCGGCCCGCGATCGCCTCAAGCACGCGAAAAACAGCGGCGTAAGGCGTCTTGCGTTTGGCGAGGCGCTCTTTGAGCGCCGCAATAACGCTGAGCGGCTCTGAGAGCAGCGCCCGCGCCTCACCCGCGTCCCTCGTTGATAGATATTCTAGAAACAATGGCAGGAAATCCGGCAGTTCACGCGCATCAATCTCAAGGCCGCCTTCTGCATAGAGCGTTGTAAGATCCACCATTGCCTGGCCGCGATCCCGCGATTCACCGTGAACATGCTCAAAAAGGTGGAGCGATAAGGAGCGCGTGCGATCGAACAAAAAGACATAGCGTTCCTGTAGCTCCAGCAGATCAAGCTTTTTCAGATCGTCAATCAAAGGCTTGAGCTGGCGCAGCGCCCAGTCGGGGGCAAGCGTTTCTTTGCGTATCACATCATAGATGTCATCCGCCGCCGCTTTTAAGTCGGCCGCGGGGTAAGAAAGAAGCGCGCTGAGGGATTTATATGTGTTCGTCATGACACTTAAGCTCTCTATTAAACGGTTTCTTTTCCGGGGCTTTTGGCAAAAAGGCCGGTCCACTCCACGCCCCGCGCCGGTTCGCCGCAGCCATCGCCAAAACTGAAACCGCAGCCGCCGCGTAGATCGTAAGCGTTTTCGGCATGCTCCCGGTGCGAGGTCGGGATGACAAAACGGTCTTCGTAATTGGCGATC